>JBNMLR010000403.1:0-2815 GCA_050874945.1 Butyribacter sp.
AAATATTATTTAGACATTTGCGAAAGGAGAACAAATGTATTATCTTACAGTAGAAAACAGTTTTGACTCGGCACATTTTTTATACGGCTATGAGGGTAAATGTTCAAATCTGCATGGACACCGTTGGAGAGTAGTTGTGGATGTTGCCTGCGAGGAGCTTATTGCCGAGGGACAGCAGAGAGGAATGTGCGTTGATTTCGGTGATTTAAAGAAAGATGTAAAAGAGATTACAGACTTTTATGACCATGCATTTATCGTTGAGGAGGGAACTCTTAAGGAAAAAACGGTTGAGGCACTTAACGAAGAAAATTTCAGGCTGATTTTTGTAAAATTCCGTCCGACAGCCGAAAACTTTTCAAAGTTCTTTTTTGAGGAAGTAAAAAAGAAAGGTTACAATGTAAGTAAAGTATGCGTGTATGAGACACCAAATAATTGTGCCGCATATTCAGAATAAATTTAAAGATTTGCCGTTCATATTGCAGATGTGAACAGTAAAAACAGATAAGCATGGAAACAGGAGGACAAGCGATGAGTTTTAAAGTCGTTGAGATTTTTGAGAGTATAAACGGTGAGGGCATGAGAGCAGGTGAACTTGCAGTATTTGTGCGTATGAAAGGCTGCAATCTCTCATGCAATTACTGTGATACGATGTGGGCAAATAAGCCTGATTGTGAATTTGAGGACATGACAGCAGAGCAGATTGTTGACAGAGTAAAAAAATCAGGCATAAAAAATGTGACATTGACAGGCGGCGAGCCGCTTTTACAGAAAGATGCTGACAAGCTGCTTGAAGCATTTTCAAATGAAAAGGATATAAGAGTAGAGATTGAGACAAACGGAAGTATCGATTTAAAGCCGTTTCTTAAATTTGAAAATGTAAGTTTTACAATGGACTATAAACTTCCTGAGAGTGACATGGAAAAATATATGAATACAGATAATTTCAAAATTCTCAGAAAGAAAGATACTTTAAAATTTGTTGCATCTTCTGTAAATGATTTAAAGAAAGCAAAAGAAATCATTGAGAAATATGAGCTGATAGGAAAAGTAAATATAATATTCAGTCCGGTTTTCGGAAAGATAGAACTGACGGATATAGTTGATTTTCTGAAAGACAATAAACTTAATGATGTGCGTATGCAACTACAGATGCATAAGTTTATATGGGACCCGGAAGAAAAGGGAGTTTAAAGTCTGAAAAAACCATATACGCAAGTTTTTTCAGGCACAATATGCGTGATTGAAAGGAGGATATATGATAGACACAGATGCGATTAAGGAGCATATCAGGGGAATTCTTGTGGCTCTCGGTGATGACCCTGACAGAGAGGGATTAAAGGAAACACCTGACAGAGTGGCAAGAATGTATGAGGAAGTCTTTGAGGGCATGAATTATACAAATCATGAGATTGCTCAGATGTTTAATAAAACATTTAATGAAGATGCAGGTACGGCAAAGGGCAGTGATGATATGGTTATAGTGAGAGATATAGATATATTCAGCTATTGTGAACATCATCTTGCACTTATGTACGATATGAAAGTGACAGTTGCATATCTTCCGAAAGGAAAAGTTATCGGTCTTAGCAAGATTGCAAGGATTGCCGATATGGTCGGAAAGAGATTGCAGCTTCAGGAAAGAATAGGTTCAGATATAGCTGAGATTTTAAAAGAAATCTTAGATACAGAGGATGTAGCGGTTATAATAGAAGGAACACATAGCTGCATGACTGCAAGAGGTATAAAGAAAAATCAGGCTACAACAAAGACTTATAATCTTAGCGGCAGATTTAAAGATGATGTGTGTCTTAATATGAGATTATAGTCTGAAAAAACCATATGTGCAAGTTTTTTCAGACGCAAGATTTGAGTCAGGCATGGCGTGACTCAAACTTGAAAATTGCAAAGGATATACACGCCAGTTTTTAGATGCAAAATATATTACAACAGGAGGATTTCAATGAAAGCATTAGTTTTATTTAGTGGTGGTGTTGACTCAACAACCTGTCTCGGAATGGCAATTGACAAATACGGCAAGGATAATGTTATTGCATTGTCTATATCATACGGACAGAAACATACAAAGGAGATTGAAGCATCAAACAAGATTGTGGAATATTACGGAGTTGAACATATCTCACTCGACCTTGAAAAGATATTTGAGTATAGTGACTGCTCGCTTTTATCACATTCAGATGTTGACATACCAAAAGAGTCGTATGCGAAACAGCTTGAAAAGACGGACGGAAAGCCGGTGTCAACTTATGTGCCTTTTAGAAACGGACTGTTTTTGTCAACGGCGGCAAGTATAGCATTGTCAAAGGATTGCGGAGTTATTTATTATGGTGCTCACGCTGATGATGCGGCAGGCAACGCATATCCTGACTGCTCAGAAAGTTTTAATAATGCCATAAATGATGCCATTTATATAGGAAGCGGAAACCAGCTTAGAGTTGAAGCTCCGTTTGTAAAGCTGACAAAAGCGGAAGTTGTAAAGATTGGACTTGAACTTAATGTGCCATACAAATATACATGGAGCTGCTATGAGGGAGGAGACAAGCCTTGCGGTGTATGTGGAACGTGTATAGACAGGGCAGAAGCATTCAGGCTTAACGGGGTAAAAGACCCGGCATTAGAGGATTAAACAATGGAGGAATAGAAATGAGTACAAGAGAACAGGAAGAAAGTATTACACTTTTAGGAAATCAGGGAACTAAATATCCAGATGATTATGCACCGGAGGTTTTGGAGTCGTTTGAAAACAAGCATCCGGGAAATGATTATTATGTTAAATTTAACTGCTCGGAGTTTACAA
>JBNMLR010000404.1:0-2809 GCA_050874945.1 Butyribacter sp.
GTTTCACAAAAATAAAAATAAGGTTACATCAATTAATGCAATTTTTCTTATAAACCCTGTAGAACAACTTATAATGATATATATGTTGAACGCAATAATTGCAAGGCATAAAGTAGTAATAAAAGATTCAACACTTTTTGTGGTATATATTCTTACGGTGGCTCTCTGCATATTCTCTAATATACTTATTATGAAAATATCAGATAACTTTGTAAATATAAAATTTCTTGAGCAGAAGCAATCATTTATTGAATACTACAATAAATTATACGCTGATTATCATGACAAAGTTGAAGAAAACCTTATGGAAATCAGGAAAATCAGACATGACTTTAATAATTCTCTGGCGGTCATTCAATCGCTTATCGAAAACAACGATTTGGAAAACGCTTCTGCAATGGCTGAACAGCTTGAAATTAAGTGCAACAACGAAACAAACAAATATTCAAGCAACAATATTCTTGATGTAATACTTCAACACGCTGAAAATTCCTGTACAAAAAAGGGCATAAAGCTTCATATAAAATGTACTGTTCCGCAAAGTATTTCTATAAACCAAATAGATATATGCAATATTGCCGAAAACCTTTTACGCAATGCTGTTGAAGCAGTGAGTAAAGCTGAAAACGATGCTGAAAGGGAAATATACTTTTCAGCGTGGACTGACGGCGATATGTTGTTCTTTAAATCTGAAAACCCTTTGATAAAAGATATACACACTAACGGCAAGAAAATACTGACTTCAAAGAGTGACAAGAAAAATCATGGTTTCGGGCTGGAAATAATAAAAGACATTGCGAAAAGCTATGACGGAGATGTGTTCATAGATTATGACAATGATACTTTTAAGATAATTGTACAGCTCAACATACAATAAGCTTATTACATAAAGTTCTCTGTTTTTTACATCGGAGAACTTTTAATTTTAAAGTATGTTATTATATGCACATACTTAATTTTTATATAGGGGGAATTACAGTGAATTTCAAAAAGATAATTGCCGGTGCAGTTTCAATGCTTTTTGTTTCTGCATTTGCAGTTTTGGGAAATTTGTTTCAGGACAATACCTTTCTGAATGTTCCGTTGGTTTCGGCTGAATCTTACAGCACCGATGGAAGTGCAGTCATTTTGCATTCGTGTTATGACAAAAAGACATTTGATTCATGGCAGAGAGCTTACAATGATGTTCTCAACAACAGTGAGTTTATAAATGAATTCTCATTGCCACAAACAGAGCCTGGCAGAGAACCAGTAAAATTTGCACTGATTAATGTTGACGACAGTGGCAGACCGCTTTTAGCCCTTTGCAACTCTTCTGCATATGCTTATGGAGGAGCAAGATTATTATCTTATGATACAGAAACTCAGAAAATTGTATTGATAAATGACTTTATGCCTTTTGGTGGATACGGAAGTATACAATACAATAATGGATATATCTATGGCGGTACAGGACATCAAGGAGTAGAAACTATTAGTGTTTATACATTTCAGAACAATGCAGTTCAGCATGAACAAGACTATTATGTAGAATACGGAACTATTCATCAGTCACAATATTTCGGATTAGACGAAACTGCTGGTTCATATGGTGAAGACCAGTATCTTTACTACATTGGTGGATACTATGATAGCAGTACAAATTCTTACTTAATGGAAAATGTGGTTTCTAAAGATGAATTTTTGCAAAGCATAAACCAGTACGGAATTAAAAAACCGAGTTGCTTAACAGATAATATAGAAGATACAGGAATGCAGATATTGGACTATAATAGAGATATGTACGAAATAACACCGAGCAACATAAGCAGTGTTCTTGGAATCGAAAACGGCAACAAGTGCGGAGATAATGCTACATGGTCATTTGATGAAGCTACAGGAACACTGACAATCAGTGGCACAGGTGATATGTATGACTACTTCGACAATGTACATTTCAGCACAGATGAAAGAAGCTCGCCTTGGCTTCAGACTGTAAAGAATATATCGGATATTAAGAGCATTGTAATCGAAGAAGGCATAACATCAATAGGAGCAAAAGCTTTCTATGATTTGGCGTATGTAAGTTCTGTTTCATTGCCAAATACATTAACTAAAATCGGTGCGGAAGCTTTCAGAGTGTTCAGTACGGATAATTGTGCTTCAATGTTCAAGACTATTACAATCCCTGCTTCAGTTACAGAAATAGGCGAAAAAGCTCTTGGATATTATGATACATCTACTTCAGATGGTGATGTACATTATACTGACGGACTTTTATATGACCTGACAATTAACGGTTATAAAGGTTCAGTGGCTGAAAAATACGCACAGGAAAATAACGCATCATTTATATCTCTTACCGAAAACAGCGACAGCAATAACGAAACTGACAGCACTGACAGCAATAATGATAACAGCGATGACAAGAGCGATGGAAAAACATTAATTCCTTCAAGCCCTGAAACAGGTGATAACTTCCTCGCCGGAGCAGGAATAGCAGGTGTTATTGCCGGAGCAGGTTTATACATTTCAGCAAAGAAGAAAAATAAAAAATAAAACTCTTCCTTATAGTCAAAGAGATAATAAACTTACCCCCATAAGTTTTTATCGAAAAAAAGCAGGTTTTTAGGCCTGTGTGATGCGACAAGCAAAATGTAAAAAAATCAAAAAATTCAGCTTTGCAAATGGCTTAAATGCGTGGTGACTAACCAACCAAAATGTAAAAAAACAAGACTAACCAACCTATTTTAATCAAAAAGTTGGTTAGTCCTTATTTTTTAACTCAAAAAATCGGTTTTTAAAGGCGATTTAAATTCATGTATATTTA
>JBNMLR010000405.1:0-2805 GCA_050874945.1 Butyribacter sp.
CTGCTTACTCATAATATATTTCAAAAAACACCCGGATTATTACATTTAAATACTCCGGGTGTTTTTATTCTTATTAAATTAAATATTTTATTTTTTTACTTTGCTGCAACCAATATCCACTTCTGGCAGTCACCGCCCCAGAAATTCCACTGATTTATGTTTCCGCCTGAATCCCTGCTCCAGTCATACACATCAAGACCTGATTTACAGCCTGATGCCTTTGACAATACCGCATAAGTTCCATCTGACTGTTTGCTTAATTTAAACAACTGATTTGTTCCTTTATTGAGACTATACTGCACAATGTTGGTTCCGTCCGCAGCACTTCCCATTGCCACATCAAGTGCCTTTGTATAATTTGATGCTCCTGTAAGTATATAGTAATATCCGTCACCGTTTGATACTATCTTATATTTCTGTGATGCAAGTCCGTTATATGCCCACTGCTGTATATTTGCATGGTCTGCCGAACTTCCGTCTGCCACATCTAAATATTTGCCTGAAAACTTATTTCTTATATAAAATGTTCCCTCAGTTTTGCTTACTTTAACTGAATTTTTTGTTCCCCATATCGTCTGATTATTTTTTCCTATCAATGAGAATGTCATAACTTCTTTGTGGCTCGGTGTTTCATCCTTCTGCTTGAAAAATACACCTTTATACATCACACCGTCTATAACCATCTGACAATAATATGTTCCTTTAATATAACTCCAGCTTCCCGTCACATCCCCGGTGATTTTTCCATTGGAATTTAATTTTACTTTCTGTGTGGTGAGCATTCCGACATTTTTTGTTGAAGCATCCTTTCCATGATTTACAAATTCATATTCTCCAAGCATATCTGATGCTGAATAGCCTGTTTTTGAAATCGTACTTCCGAGATACTCATAAACTGCCGTAACCGGCCAGTTATCCTGATTTAAAAACTGCTGGTGTACTCTTACTTCATGGAACTCATTTCCACTGTCAAATCTTGTGTGGTAAACAAGGTATCTCTGATTGTCGGTGTCAATAAATGCTGAGTTGTGACCGGCTGATTTGTAACCCTGCATTATTGGAGTAAAGTTATAATTTCCCATAACTTTTATTCCACGGTCTGCCTGATTTGTTCCTGCTGAAAATACTGCTGAATTTCCCGCAGCATCAACATAATTTCCATTGATTGTTTTTGAACGATACATTCTCATATGGTATCCGCCATCTGCTCCAAGCCATCCGTATGTTACATAGAGATAATAATAACCGCTCTCTGCATCGTACTGAATATAAGGTGCCTCGCCTGATTTTTTATAACCGCCTGCTATTCTCTTACCAAAATATCCATCTGTGTCACCACTTGTAGTTTTTGGATATTTCGGCTGACCGGTAGCTGCGTCAAGTTCAAGAATATAAATTCCTCCTGACCATGAACCATATGTCATCCAAAGTTTTCCATTTGCATCAAATAAAATACACGGATCTATCGCATTTGGATAAAGACTGTTATTATATGCTCCATTTGATGAGAACCAGTTTCCAACTTTCTCAACTTTACCGTTATTTATTAATTTTGGAATATTGGTATTGTTATAGTTTGTATTGACTGTCTTTGTACCGAGGTCAGATGTTGTCGTAACCTTAACATCTCCCTTTGTAAATCCAGAATAAACAACTGTATCTACATAAGAGAACGGACCCGTTGCAGACTTCGATACCCCATATCCTATACATGAACGCACAGCCGTTGATGATGTGCAATAATAAATCATGTACGCACCCTTACTTCCGTCTTTCCATACATAATTTTTATTGTAGATAACATCAGGTGCCCAGACACCGTATCCGCCCTTGCAATCGGAGTCATTGTAACCAGCCCACTGGAATGATGATGCAAGCGACTGTTCAAGAGATTCATTTTTTGAAGCCTTTGTACTTCCACTGTTTTTAACAGCCGTTACAAGCTCCCATTTCTGACAGTCACCACCCCAATAGTTCCATTCATTTATATTTCCACCTGCTGATTTGCTCCAGTCATATACATCAAGACCTGATTTACAATCACTTGCCTTTGTCAAAATCGCATATGTTCCGTCTGCATTTTGAACAATGCGGTATTTCTGCATTTCGCCGCCCCAATAATTCCACTGCATGATGTTTGTGCCGTCTTTTGCTGAACCGCTGTCAACATCGACACATTTTTTATAACTTGTCGCACCCGTTAGAATATAATAATAACCATCACCGGTAGAGACAAATTTAAACTTCTGTGCATCAGAACCGTTGTAAGACCACTGACGGATATTTGCTCCATCTTCTGCTGAGCCATTTTCAATGTCAAGGTACAATCCGCTAAACTTATTTTTGATATAATAAATACCCTCGACATTCTCACTCGCATACAAAGATTTGTTTGTATATCCCTGAGTTCCCATAGCCGACCAGTTTCTCAAATCCTTTGACGAAGCCTGTGCCATGTGTGAACCATAAATGTTGTAAGAACCTGTCGATGAATCGTAAAAAATTGACGGGTCATGCACGGAAATTCTCGTTGTGTTTGAAGTAGTTGATGAACTTGCCGCCGCATTGGCATCAGCAGGTACAGCCGTCAGACCGGATATGCACATTGCCGCTGCCATAAGTACAGTTGTGATTTTTTTAAGTCTCATTTTCATACTCTCCTTTAGATTTGCAAGCGGATATTCATGGTACGCTCCGCTCTTGACTTGATAGTGTTAAATACTATGTCTCCAGTAACTCTCCTGTACCCTATTAGATATTTTGCATAAATAACTCTAAATTATTTTATATTTTATGTTAATTATA
>JBNMLR010000406.1:0-2793 GCA_050874945.1 Butyribacter sp.
ATTTAAGGTATTCCGGTACGAATATAGACGATATTCTGATATTGAAAAAAATGCGAAATCTTGAAGAATTAAGTATTGAAATTTCAGACGATGATACTTTTTACAAAGCTAAATCCATAGCCAAAAAACTGGGAATAACCATCCATATCACATAAATGTATTGTTTAAAATTTCATATGAAAACAGGTATTATATAAAAATATCAAAAAATATTTAATTATAATGCGCTCAAACTATGTACCCAAACCACAAAAACCTGACGGTTTAAAAATCCCGTCAGGTTTTTGTTATCATATGTATTCTTATTTTCCTACGACACGCTGTCTTTTTTTTCATTTGTTGCCGCTGCTTCTGACCTCGCATTTTTGTATGCCATGACTACATTCTGTACTCTGTGCATGATTATGCGTGGATTGTACGGCTTTTCTACAAAGTCTGTTGCTCCGAGTGCAAATGACTTTTCTATGCTCTTATCACCGCCCTGTGATGTGACGATTATAGGAATGTGTGCATATTTATTTTCCATCTTAAGCTGCTTCATCAATGTAAAGCCGTCCATAACAGGCATTACAAGGTCGAGCATGATAACATCTATCTCATCGGCATGGTCTTTGATATATTCCAATGCCTCCGCACCGTTCTCTTTTTCAACAGTCTTAAAATATCTGCTAAATGACGCACTGAGTATCTTTCTGTTAAGCACAAGGTCATCAACTATAAGCATTGTTCCCGGCGATTTTCTGAATGTTGCGTCCGAGAAGTTCATCTCCAGACCCTCCATGTCATTGTTTAAAATGCTGTGCTCAATAAGATGCTTTTCAAACTCTTCAGGAGGGAGCGGTTCTGCATAATAATATCCCTGCACGAAATTGCAATCCATATTTCTGAGCATCTGTATCTGTTCTTCCGTTTCTATCCCCTCTGCAACCACGGCATAATCCATCCATTTTGCAAGGCTTATGATAAAACTCAAAATATTGTTGCTGTTCGTACTTAAATCTCCCTGAACAAATCCCATATCAAGTTTCAATATGTCTATCGGAAGTTCATTGAGCATATTTAAAGACGAATAACCCGAACCGAAATCGTCCATTTCTATTACAAAACCGAGAAGTTTAAGCTTTTTGACAACTTCTATTATCTGCTGCGGATTTTCGGTATATGCCGTCTCCGTAATCTCCAAGTGTATGTTTTCAGGTTCAAGCCCGTGCTTTTTAATGATTCCCATTATTATATCCATAAAGTCAGGATTATATATGTCCGTTCTTGATACATTGACTGAAATAGGCACTACCGGATAACCTTTTTTCTTCCATCCCTCTATATACTCACAGGTCTTGTCCCATACAAACTTGTCAAGCTCGGTGATGAAGCCGTTTGTCTCGAACAACGGAATAAACTCTGCCGGATTCATAAATCCTTTCTCAGGATGTACCCATCTGACTAAAGCCTCGGCACCTGCAACTTTTTCAGAATTAAGGTCATACTTTGGCTGGAAATATACCTTAAACTGCTCTTTGTCTATGGCATCTTCCATACAGTTTAATATCTCCTGCTCATATACCTGTTTTTCCCATATCTGCTTGTCATAATATGCCATATATCTCCCATATCTGCCTCTTATGGTATCTACGGCAAGAATGGCTCTGTTCACCATTGCGTGTACTGACATTTTAGCTCCGTCGGTGAGATATATGCCAAATCTGAGCCTTAAGTTCATATTGACTGGAAAATCATTTATCGTTTTTACTATATTGTTAAGCTGGTCGTGCAATACCAGCTTGTCATACTTCTTGATAAAGACAAAATGCTCATTTTCTATTCTTCCGCACAACTCATCATCATTGACATAATGTTTAAGCACTTTTGCCATAAATACCAAGAGATTGTCACCTGTTTTCTCTCCGAACAGGTCTTTTAAAAGCTGAAAGTTTTCAATATCAGAGTATATCACTGCATACTGAACATCCCTGTTATTTTTCAAAAGTTCTTTAGCCTTTTTTGAAAATGTTTCTTTAGAATATACTCCGGTAAGTGTATCCATCTGAAGATAATTTACAAGTGATGCCGTCTCCTTAAGATGGATGATATTCTGTAATCTTTTTTTGACTATTATAGGATTGTAAGGCTTTCCAAGAAAGTCGCTTGCTCCAAGTGACAGTGCCTTAAGTTCTGACTGCTCGTCTCCGTCTACTGATGTAACTATGACCGGTATCTTTGGCAGCATTTTTCTGTATGCCATCTCACTGAGCACACCATAGCCGTCAAGTCTCGGCATTATTATATCAAGTACAACAGCGGAAATCTCTTCCTTTTTTTCATCAAGAATTTCTATAGCCTCCTGCCCATCACACGCTTCAAGAATATTATAGTCATCTTCTAACAGTTTTATCAGACATTCCCTGTTTACATCCTTGTCATCAACAACAAGAATCGTATTTTTCTCTGACATTCTGCCTCCTCCTTTCAAAGCGTATTTTCCGACTCCAACAAAATTTAATGCATTTTCTCCATATGCGTATCGGTTTCATTGCGCTTATTATAAAACTTTTGAATTATCTCCTTTTTATCCCTCTTTCTGATAGGGACCAGTCTGTCCCCCGGCATATAAAAGTCGTAATCTACTATATCCCTTACCCACAGGATATTGACGATATAACTCTGATTACACCTTAAAAACATATCGGAATCAAGCTTTTCTTCAAGTTCTCCAAGTCTTGAATAAACCTTGAAAACGCCGTTTTTACAATATATGCTTACCACTCTGCCCATAGATTCGAGGAAATATATATC
>JBNMLR010000407.1:0-2786 GCA_050874945.1 Butyribacter sp.
GGGATATACTCCTCAGCCTGCAAAATGGATTGATGCAAACAAAAACATTTTTGACCAGATAAAAGAACATGATGCACTTTTAAATCATCCGTATGAAACATTTGAGCCTGTTATCGAGCTTGTACGACAGGCATCAAAAGATCCTGATGTACTCGCCATCAAACAGACACTTTACCGTGTAAGCAGCCACTCTCCTATTATTGCTTCGCTTGCGGCGGCAGCAGAAAACGGAAAACAAGTTACCGTTCTTGTCGAACTTAAAGCAAGATTTGATGAGGAGAATAATATCATCTGGGCGAGAAAGCTTGAAAAAGCAGGCTGCCATGTTATTTACGGACTTGTCGGCTTAAAGACACACAGCAAGATTACACTTGTAGTCAGGCGTGAAGAGGACGGTATCAGAAGATATGTGCATCTTGGTACCGGAAACTATAACGACAGTACGGCAAAAATATATACGGATATGGGACTTCTCACCTGCAAGAAAGCCATCGGCGAGGATGCCACTGCATTTTTCAATATGCTTTCAGGCTATTCAGAACCAGCCGCATGGAACAAACTCGCCGTAGCACCTATCTGGCTCCGTGACAGATTTACTGAAATGATAAACAGAGAAACAGAATTTGCAAAAGCGGGCAAAAAAGCATTTATCAAAGCAAAAATGAATTCCCTCTGTGACCCGGGTATAATCGCTTCGCTTTATAAAGCATCTGCCGCCGGAGTTAAGATTGACCTTGTAATTCGTGGAATATGCTGTCTCAAAACAGGAATAAAAGGTATAAGCGATAATATCACTGTCCATTCCATTGTAGGCGATTTCCTTGAGCACAGCAGAATATTCTATTTCCACAACAACGGCTTTGAGGAAGTCTACATGGGAAGTGCCGACTGGATGCCTAGAAATCTTGACAAACGTGTTGAAATCCTGTTCCCTGTCGAGGACGAAACACTCAAAGAAGAAATCATTCACATTCTTGACATACAGTTTGCAGACAATGTAAAAGCAAGAGTAATGCAGAGTGACGGAACATATATTATCCCACCACGCAAAGTCGGTCAGAAAAAATTATGTGCACAGCAGTATTTCTGCAAAGAAGCCATCGCAAACGCCAACGCTAAAAAGCATAAACACAATGCAACATATAACACAAGTTTTGAACCGTTACTCCATATTGATGACGAGGAAAAATAATATCAGTTCTTAAAAGCTGAATACTCCGCATATACTCAAAAAGAACTTAGCATAGATAATTTTAACTATGCTAAGTTCTTTTTGTATTTTATCTTATCTACCTGCCATCTATCAACACTTCTTTGTCACAGTTTAAAAACATAAACTGTAACAGATTTTGGCAATGCTTCGCATCCTAAATTGCCAAAATCCTCACACGATACATCTTTCTTACGATATTTTCGGTTCCAAAAATATCTACCTGCCATCTATCAACACCTCTTTACCTTTGAACGCAAAACCATAGTGATGTATGTTTTCTTCTTTCACTCCTCTTTTGATAAGTTCTGCATCATAGTTTTTTTCCTCTATCTGTTTTAATGCTGCTTCGACTGTTTCTTCAAGTGAGTTTTCTTTTCTTGGATTTATCACTTTAAATTCTATAACGGTGCCCGGATATTTTTCATTTGTTTTGTCTACCGGCTCTAACATTATGTCATATCGTCCATAGCCACTTTCACGGTTTGAATTTATGATATAGTTTTCTGTCTGGTCTACCATAAGACCGAGTACAAAGCCATGGAAAAATCTTTCAGGTTCCTCATCAGACGGAGTATTTCCTGTATCGAAATAGCTAATTGTTTTTAAAGTCACTTTATTTACATAAACATTCATACTTTCTATATCACCATTTATGAGTGCTCTTATAAACTCATTCGTTTCTCGCTTTGCAGGACTGAACCATCTGAGTATCATTTTTCTGAACATAAACAATATCTCACGATTCGTCAGAGAAAGTTCATATTTACATTCATTTTCACGCATTGCATCCAATGGCTCTGATGACTCAACTTTAAGATACCCGCTTGCCAACATCAGACTCCACACGGCATCCTCTGAGTAATCAAGTTCCGAAAATACTATCTGCTCGTCTATCGGCACATCTATTGTTTCTCCCTTAAGAAGTGTTTCTATCATTGTTTTTATATAAGGACTTCCTTTTTGAATAAGACTATTTATAAGTCCATTTGAACTAGACTCTGCCCAATAAGCTTTATATTTTTTTTCATCAAGAAAATTTATTATTGACCACGGATTATATATATCCCTGCTTTCACCAAATGTGAATCCGTCATACCATAATTTTACTTTTTCTTTTTCACTTGAAAGTCCCTGCTCATCAAGTGCCGCAAAAACTTCATATTCCGTAAAACCGAAGCATTTTGAATATTCATCACTTGTTACTGTGATAACTTTAAGGTTATTTAAATCAGAAAAAATACTCTCCTTAGACACTCTTGTTATCCCCGTCATTATTGCTCTTTCAAGATATGGATTTGTCTTAAATGTTGCATTAAAAAGACTCCTTGTAAATACTACAAGTTCCTCCCAGTACTCGTTTACATAAGCCTCCTGCATAGGTGTATCATATTCATCGAGTAATATAATTACTTTCTTTCCAAAATAAATGCTCAGATACTTTGAAAGGTTATTTAAAGGAAATGATACATCTTTGTCCATAGGATTTTCCAAGAATGACCTGTATTTTGCTTTTTCTGTATCACTCATGCAATCTGACTCAAGTAAAAATCGGTTATTCTCATATAATTCTGCA
>JBNMLR010000408.1:0-2783 GCA_050874945.1 Butyribacter sp.
AAGTGATATACATCACTCAAAGTTTAATAGTGGAAATGATGTGGTGATGTGGGGAGAATGCCCGCTTTGCTGAAAACAAATATAAACGAGGAGGATTTAGTAATGAATAAAGTAGATTTTATAAGAGGCGAAATGATGGCTGCCATGAAAGCAAGAGATAAAGAGAGAAAGGCTGTATTGTCAAGTCTGCTTACCGCCCTTAAAAATTTTCAGATAGACAAGAGAGAAGATATTACTGACGCAGAGGGTGACCAGATTATCTTAAAACTTATTAAACAGACGAAAGAGACTTTGGAGATGACTCCGGCAGACAGAACGGACGTTATAGAAGAATGTAACTATACTATCAAGGTGTTAGAGGAGTATGCCCCTAAAATGATGGACGAGGCTGAGATAGAGACAGTTATAAAAGAAGTTTTAGCAGAGCTTGAGATTGCTGAGCCTACGGCAAAAGACAAGGGTAAGATAATGAAAATCCTTATGCCTAAGGTGAAAGGAAAAGCTGACGGAAAGCTTGTAAACCAGGTTCTTGGCGGAATGTTTAAATAAAAATAGGAGATTAAATGATATGAAAAAAATAATATGGCTTGTAATACCATGTTACAATGAGCAGGAAGTGCTTCCTGAGACTTCAAGACAGCTTGAGGAGATTATGAGTGGTCTTATAAAAAAAGAAAAGATAAGTGATAAGAGTAAGATTGCTTTTGTAAATGACGGTTCAAAGGACAATACATGGAACATAATCACTGATCTGCATGAGAAAAATCCGATGTTTACCGGTATAAATCTCGCACATAATAAAGGACATCAGAATGCACTGCTTGCGGGTCTTATGACAGCTAAGGATTATGCTGATGCGGCTATATCACTTGATGCTGACCTTCAGGATGATGTAGGTGTCATAGAGCAGTTTATCGACAAGTTTAATGAGGGAAAAGATGTAGTGTACGGAGTGCGTTCTACAAGAGCGACAGATACAGTGTTTAAGAGAAGTACGGCACACGCATTCTATAAGCTGATGAAAGTCATGGGAGCAGATACATTACAGGATCATGCCGACTACAGACTTATGAGCAAAAGAGCATTAGAGGGACTTGCAAAGTACAAAGAGGTAAATCTCTTCCTCAGAGGAATAGTGCCTATGATAGGCTATGAAACAGATGTTGTCTTTTATGAGAGACATGAGAGATTTGCAGGAGAATCAAAATATCCATTAAAGAAAATGCTCTCATTTGCCGTAGACGGAATAACGTCATGCAGTGTAAAACCGATAAGAATGATAACATCACTTGGAACGCTTGTATTTACGATAAGCATCGTTATGCTGATATATTTCCTCGTGGTATGGCTTTTAGGACATACGGTACAGGGCTGGACAACCATAGTAATATCACTTTGGGGAATAGGAGGTCTGATACTTTTATCACTCGGAATAATAGGAGAGTATGTCGGAAAGATATATATGGAAGTAAAAGAAAGACCAAGATTTATCATAGAGAAACTTCTTTATAAAGAGTAAATATAAGAAGCAAAGGTATTCAGCGTTGCTGCCTCAAACAACAGAATAATATACGCAAAAATATGAAAGTAGTGGTACTCAGCATAGCTACATCAAACAATAGAGTAGTATGTGCAAAAAAAATCAGGCAAAATTACTTTGCCTGATTTTTTTTGCAGAAGCAACATAAAAGTAGTGGTATTCAGCAAAAAAAGACAGTGCAATCTTTGCACTGTCTTTTTATTGCTACATCAAACAAGGATTGTTTGATGTTTTAGTCCTCATCATCACTCTGCACTGATAAAATCTGTCTCTTTCTAGCCATTTCATCGCTCTCAAGATATTCATCATAAGTTGTGAGTTTATCGATAAGTCCGCCCGGAGTAATCTCCATAATACGGTTTGCGATTGTCTGTATAAACTGGTGATCCTGTGAAGTGAAAAGGATTACACCAGGGAATTTGATAAGTCCGTTGTTTAATGCCGTGATAGACTCCATGTCAAGATGTGCAGTAGGCTCATCAATTACAAGCACATTAGAACCGAGAATCATCATTTTTGAGAGCATTACACGAACTCTCTCTCCGCCGGAAAGTACATTTACTTTCTTTACACCGTCTTCACCCGGGAAAAGCATACGTCCGAGGAAACCTCTTACATAAGTAGGGTCTTTTTCAGGAGAGAAAGGCATAAGCCAGTCTACGATAGTCTCGTCTCTGTCAAAAAGTCCAGTGTTGTCTTTAGGGAAGTAAGAAAAGCTTGTTGTAACTCCCCATTTGAAAGTACCCTCGTCAGGTTCAAGCTCGCCCGTAAGTATCTGGAAGAGAGTAGTTGCTGCGATAGTGTTGCTTCCTACAAAAGCTACCTTATCTTCTCTGTTTATGACAAATGAAATGTCATCGAGAACCTTAACACCATCTATTGTTTTGGAAATATGTTCGACAGTGAGAACTTCGTTACCAATCTCTCTGTCAGGTCTGAAATCAATATATGGATATTTACGGCTTGACGGTTTCATCTCATCAAGCTGTATCTTTTCAAGAGCGTGCTTACGGGAAGTAGCCTGCTTGGATTTTGATGCGTTCGCACTGAATCGCTGGATAAAGCTCTGGAGTTCTTTAATCTTTTCTTCTTTCTTCTTGTTTGCTTCTTTCATCTGCTTTATCATCAACTGACTTGACTCATACCAGAAATCATAGTTTCCGGCATAGAGCTGAATCTTGGCATAATCTATATCTGCAATGTGTGTACATACCTTGTTAAGGAAATATCTGTCATGTGATAC
>JBNMLR010000409.1:0-2777 GCA_050874945.1 Butyribacter sp.
AAATAGAAGTTCTAGAGAAAAGAAAAAGGGAGCTTGATGAGAATATTTTAAAATCCGACAGAACAAAAAGTAATCTTAATGGTACAATAAAAGAGAACATAAATCAGCTTGAAACGGACAGGAAAAATCTGGAAACTGAGTATAACGCTTTTATAAAATCACTTAAAGAAAAAGGATTTGAAAGTGAAGAAACATACAATGAAAGTCTTGTTCATATAGAAAGTATTGAGATGTTTGAAAGACAGATACAGGAATACAAGGAAGAAGTGAGCAAGGAAAACTCGCTTATCAGTGTCCTTGATGATATGCTTGACGGCGAAAAAGAAACTGATACAGAGGTTATGCTACAGCAAAAAGCAGAAATGGAAATCGAAGCAGAAAGGCTTGCAAATGAAAATGAGATTACTGTTTCAAGGCTTGGTACAAACAATTCAGTGAGGGATAAAGTTTCAAAACTTATGGAACAGAGAGGAAAACTCAATGAAAAATATAAGGTAATATCTTCTCTTAATAATGTGGCGAACAGTAAAAAAATTCATTTCCAGACTTTTGTGTTAAGACGGTATTTTAATATGGTAATTTCTTATGCAAATAAGAGACTTGCGGTTATGACATCAAACGGGTTTTTATTAAAATGCAGGGATATTTCGCTTACCACGGCAGGAGAGACGGGACTTGAACTTGATGTTTACAGCCCGGTTACCGGAAAGGTAAGAGATGCCCACTCTTTGTCGGGCGGGGAGACATTTATGGCGTCGCTTGCGATGGCACTCGGAATGTCAGACATAGTGCAGAATAATTCAGGCAAAACGCAGATAGATACAATGTTTATTGATGAGGGATTTGGCTCGCTGAGTGATGATGTGAGGGACAAAGCGGTAAAGATACTTTTAGACCTTGCGGGCAGCAGCAGGCTGGTCGGCGTAATCTCGCACGTATCAGAACTTAAAGAGCAGATACCATCAAAGATAATTGTAAGAAAGGACAACGATGGAAGTCACATTACATGGGTTCAGGACAGATAGAAAAAAGAAGATGGACTGTAAACAGGTGCAGTCCGGTATAATCGACTTTATAAATGACAACATGGACATAAAAGAAATGGAACAGTTTATAAGTCATATTGAAAGCTGTGAGGAGTGCCGTGAAGAATATGATGTATATTATACATTGATAATGGGAATGAAACTTCTTGACAGTGATAATTTAAAGGGAAAAACGCAGATAGATCCGCAGGACAGGATAGATGATGCAAAATCTTATATTTTAAGATATCGTTTTGTATTGTTTGAAAAGATTCTTCTTTTTATATTTGTGTGTATAAGTGTTATTCTTATTTACTGATAATGACACTTTGGTATATATTATAGATGTGACTGTTTTAAAATAAAGATATAACGGTCATATATGCGTGGACAGTTACCAGAAATCGAAAGGGAAATTTAACATATGAGTGAAAAAATAGTTTTAATAGATGGACATAGTATATTAAACAGAGCATTTTACGGAGTGCCTGACCTGACAAATTCAGAGGGGATGCATACAAATGCCGTTTACGGATTTTTAAATATCATGTTTAAGATACTTGATACGGAAAAACCTGAATATCTGACGGTTGCTTTTGATGTGAAAAAGCCTACATTCAGACATGAGATGTTTAAGGAATACAAAGGTACGAGAAAACCTATGCCGGAGGAGTTAAGACAGCAGGTGCCTGTTATACAGGATGTGCTTGAAGCAATGGGTATAACGATAGTGAAAAGAGCGGGGTTTGAAGCGGATGATATACTCGGAACTATCGCAAAGATGGCAGAAGCAGAGGGAAAAGAGGTTACGCTCGTATCGGGAGACAGAGATCTTTTGCAGCTTGCATCAAAAAATATCAAGATAAGTATTCCAAAGACCAAAAAAGGCGGTTCGGAGGTTGAGGAATATCATACAGAGGATGTAATAGAAAAATACGGTGTCACACCGGTTCAGATAATCGATATGAAAGGTCTTATGGGAGATACGGCTGACAATATACCGGGTGTTGCAGGTGTCGGTGAGAAAACAGCAGTGAAGATACTTAAGGCATTTCCGAGTGTCGAGGAGGCTTATGAGCATATTGAGGAAGTTGAGCCAAAGAGGGCAAGAGAACTTTTGAGAGCGGGAAAAGATATGGCTTTTTTAAGCAAAAAACTTGCGACGATAAAGACAGACTGCGAACTTGATTACAGTATCAAAGATGCAAAACTTGAAAATATATTTACATCTGAAGCATTTGAATGGATAAAGAAACTAGAATTAAAATCACTTGTTAAAAAATTCGATGCTGATGCAATGAATAAAGCGGTTGAAAGACCAAAGAATTTTAAATTCTTAAAAAAGAAAGCGGAAGTAAAGAAATTTGCTGACGAGCTTATAAAGGATGCACCTGAGGTCATAGGAGTATCATTTTTTGGTGATGAGTGGTCAAATTCAGGTGTTACGAAAAAGAAAAATAAGAAAAAAAGCGGCGGACAGATGGCATTTGTATTTGATGACATATCAGCAGTTTCTCTTGAAGATGAGAGCGACAGCGTAAATGAATATCTGTTTTTAGGACTTAGTTTAAGCTACGAAAAAAACGGTGAGTATGAAACAGTAAGCATATTAAAAAATGATGAGACAGACGGAGATTTTCTGATAGAAACTTATAAAAAAATTGAAAAGAAAATACATCATATCGCATTGATAGACTGGAAGAACGAACTGCATCTTACGGCAGTTGTGGAAAATCTTTCGGAGGATAGAGA
>JBNMLR010000410.1:0-2768 GCA_050874945.1 Butyribacter sp.
AAAATATACTCTTAGCTGATATTTTGCAAAAATACAAAGTAAAATCACTTTACAACAAAACTTAGTATTTTTTATTTTATATACTTCTAAAATAATCAATGTAAAACAGCACTAATTTTTAATGTTTTTTACAAAAAAAATCCATTTTTTCCATAATTTATATAACATTTTTCATAAATATTATACATAATAAATACAAATTAGTCAAATAAAAACTAAAATTTTTTAGATTTTTACATTTTAGCAAAATATTACACATACTGACTTTTTTCGTCAAACCGAAATAAATACACTAAATATAACATTTTACACTTGTTTTCCAATGTATTTTTAGATATAATTAAATTACTTTAATATATATTAAAATATGTAGTAATTTTATATTATACGCATCTTTTTAGTATTAAGCACTATATTTACATCTGCCGGCTGCACCGCAGATGTAAACAACAACAATCAACGATTTATGGAGCTAAACTGCTCCGGAAATGAGGAATAGTATGAGAACAAAAAAATTAAATTTACTACCATTAAAAGCACTAAATGTTGATGATTTCTTTTGGAACAAATACACAGGTCTTGTCACAAAAGAAATAATCCCTTACCAGTGGAAAGCACTTAACGATGAGGTAGCTGACGCAGAGCCAAGCTATTGTATCGACAACTTTAAGGTTGCCGCAGGACTTAAAGAGGGCACTTTTCACGGCTGGGTATTTCAGGATACCGACCTTGCAAAATGGCTTGAAGCCGTTGCTTATTCCCTCTCCTATGAGCCTAATGAGGCACTTGAAAAACTTGCTGATGATGCCATAGACCTTGTAGGAAAAGCACAGCAGGAAAACGGCTATATCAACACTCACTTCTCTATCCTGCATCCGGGCAAACAGTATTGCAACCTTAAAGAGGGACATGAGCTTTACACAACAGGACATTTTATCGAAGCTGCGATAGCTTATTATGAAGTAACGGGAAAAGATAAATTCTTAAATATAATGAAGAAAAACGCAGACCTTATCTGTGAAGTATTCCATACAGAAAAATATGCGAACGCTGTTCCGGGACATGAGGAGATAGAGCTTGCACTTATGAAACTTGCCGATGTTACGGGTGATGACAAATATTCAGACATGGCAAAAGATTTTATCGACAGACGAGGAACAGAGCCTAATTATCTTTTTAATGAAAGCAAAAATGAGGATTTCATAGATGTATGGCACGACCCAAATCCTTACATAAACGAATACGGTCAGAACCACCTCCCTGTAAGAAAGCAGAAAACAGCAGAAGGACACGCCGTAAGAGCCACATATCTCTACTGTGCAATGGCTGATATAGCACAGAAATATCAGGACGAGTCACTCTTTGAAGCCTGCGAAAACCTCTACAACAATATCATCAACAAGAGAATGTATATAACGGGCGGAATAGGAAGTTCAGGAGTAATGGAACGCTTTACTACGGATTATGACCTTCCAAACGATACAAACTATTCAGAGAGCTGTGCTTCGATAGGACTTGCACTCTTCTGCCGCCGCATGGCTCAGATAACAGGAGACAGCAAATACATAGACACAATGGAACTCGCACTTATGAATACCGTACTTGCAGGCATCGCAATGGACGGAAAAAGTTTCTTCTATGTTAATCCGCTTGAAGTATGGCTTGATAACTGTATTCCGGCAACTGACAAAAACCATGTAAAACCTGTAAGACAGAAATGGTTTGGCTGTGCGTGCTGCCCTCCTAACATAGCAAGAACTTTGAGTTCTCTCGGCGAATATCTTTTCATGCAGAGTGATGACGGACTCTTTATAAATATGTTTGCCGGCGGTGAGTATAAGACAACAGCACTCGGCGGTTACAAAAAACTTGATATACAGACAAAATTCCCATTTGAGGGAAATGTTTCAATATCAATATCAGATATTCCTGACGCAGCCGTTAAAGCTGAAAATTCTGAGGAAAACAAAAAACTTTATATCAGAATACCTTCATATGCACAGAACTTCACAATAAAAATAAACGGCAGTGACATAGCAGACTACCGCACTGAAAACGGATATGCCGTTCTTTCAAAATATGACATAGCATCAGCATGGCGTGGAACTGATATAGAGATAAACTTTGAAATGCCGGCACACTTTGTATATGCAAATCCAAAAGTTCGTGCAGATGCAGGCAAAGTGGCAATCAAAAAAGGTCCTCTTGTTTATTGTGCGGAACAGATAGACAACGGAGAAAACATTTCATCAATCATGGTAGATATAACAAAGCCAATAAACGAATACTGGGATGAGAATACACTCGGCGGAATAACAGTCATCAAAGCACATGGAAAGACCATCAAAGAACCGGAAAAATATGATAATGAAGCACTCTACTCAGATACCCCTGCAGAACTCGGCTATAAAGAGATAACATATGTACCATATGCGAACTGGGGCAACAGAGGAGCCGGAGAAATGTACACCTGGCTCAGGAGATTTTGCTAAGATTTTAGGTAAAGAAAGTGCGATACTCCCACAAAATTTATTCCCAATAACAGAAAATTATATCAACAATATTTATATTGACAGTAACACACACAAACCTATTTCAATACCCAAAAACATTATGGCAGAAGTCAATAAAAAGCCAGAAAAAAGATAAGGTACAATAATAAAGGTAAAGCATTTGGAATGTCAGATGTAATGACTATATATAATGCCTTGTTAGAAGATATTTCACAATAGGTTGATTATTATTCTCCTTTATTTTTTCTTTAAATC
>JBNMLR010000411.1:0-2759 GCA_050874945.1 Butyribacter sp.
ATACCACATATCAAGCGGATATTCGCAATCCGCTTTGCTGCCTGCTCATACATTTAAGCATCACTTCCAATAACTTCACAAAGTAGAGTCCTTTTCTATTATGGTCTATCCGAATAAAATTTTACGCTAATCTAACTCCAATACGGCTTCTGGTCCTTATGCGTAAATCCCTCAAGTTCCCTCTTATACCTCGTAAGTCTTGCTTCATATTCAAGTTTTTTCTTTTCGCTAAGCTGCCCATTCTCCCAAAACTCATTTATCCTTTTTTCAAGACAGACAACCGCCTCCTGCGCAGCATCCTTATAATTATTTGCAGCATTAGACTCTATCTGTGCTATTATCTCATCTAGTTCTTTATACACTTTACCATTCTTAAAAAATCCAAACATCTTAAACCTATTCCTTCTTATCCTATTTTTTATAGTATAACATTACATCCCAAAATACACAATGTCGCAACAAAAAATAATAATGCTTATCTGCAATGTATTGTCTCCACCTGCAATCTAACTGACAGCGGTTGCGATACACACTTATCAAATCCATAATCGTATTTTCCATTTGCTTTTCTTTACTATCCGTGGCATCATTATATTTGTTTCAAAATGTATTTTGACATATAAATTTTATAAATAATCATAGAAATGGAGATTTTCAAAAATGAAAATGCAGCACATTCTTATTATAGAGGACGATATAAGCCTGAATAAAGGTCTTTGTCAGGCTCTTAGTTCAGAGGACAGGCAGATTTTTTCATGCAACAATCTGCAAGCTGCCAGACAGCAGCTTGCCTGTTTTAAGGCTTCGCTCATACTACTTGACATTACACTTCCTGATGGCAGCGGACTTGATTTTCTGGTTGAAGTAAAAACCGATTTTCCCGATATTCCTGTTATCCTGCTTACCGCAAATGATACTGATTTCGACATTGTAAACGGTCTTGAACTCGGTGCTGATGATTATATAACAAAACCGTTTTCTCTCGCCGTTCTTCGTGCCAGAGTTAATACACAGCTTAGAAAGCATCCCGTCGGCAATTCCCAGGCTGCAAATTCCGTTATAACAATAGATGATTTCTCATTTGATTTTGTACATCTTAATTTTCTTGTCTCAGGCAAGCCTGTTGAATTAAGCAAGACCGAACAAAAGCTTCTTTCTCTTCTCGTTGAGAACCGTGGCAATATCATGACCCGTGATGTCCTTACCGACCGCATATGGACAGATGGCTCTGAATATGTGGATAACAATGCACTTTCCGTTGTTGTCAAAAGGCTCCGTGACAAACTTAACGCTTCAGATTATATACATACTGTATATGGCATCGGTTATAAATGGGACAAAAACTAAAAAGGTCAAAACCAGCGTTTTGCCAACAAGAATTGCTTCGCAATTCCCGTGGGAACCACACTACATTAAAAGCATTTTCCTATACATTATAAAAAGCCGCCATAATCACAACACAAAAAAATATATACACACCACACACGAAAGGATTTTTATGACTAAAGATTTGATTATATTTATTCAATTTATAATTATTTTAATATGTATAAGCTCCATAATCCTAAACCGCTATAAAACAGATAAACTTCTTACTTCTCTCGAAAATATGATTGACTGTGCATTAAAGGGAAGTTTTACTGAAAAGGTTTTTGATGAGAGCCGCCTGTCGGCACTTGAAACAAAATTTGCACAATACCTCTCAGTTCAGGCCTGCTCTACCCAAAATATAATGCACGAAAAAGACAGCATTAAAACTCTTATCGCTGATATTTCACATCAGACAAAAACACCTGTCGCAAACATTCTTCTCTACTGTGAATTACTTTTAGAAGATGAACTCTCAGAAAACTCAAAAAATAATCTTATGGCACTTTATTCCCAGACTAAAAAACTCCGTTTTCTGATAGAGTCGCTCATAAAACTTTCACGGCTTGAAACAGGTATCATTTCCCTATCTCCAAAGAAGCAGGAAATCCAGCCGTTACTTGATAAGATATTTATACAATACGACCAGAAAGCCGGTTCAAAAGGGTTGTATCTTAATACCGTCAAAACTAATGCCACGGCAGTATTTGATGAAAAATGGACACTCGAAGCACTTTGCAATATAGTTGACAATGCCATCAAGTACACCGTGACAGGCGGCATTTTCATAAATGTAATAGTATATGAATTTTTTGTCAGAATTGATATTTCAGACACAGGCATCGGTATATCCGATAATGAGCATGAAAAAGTTTTTTCAAGATTTTACCGCTCAGAAAAAGTCAATGCTACAGAAGGTGTCGGAATAGGACTCTATCTTGCAAGAAAGATAATCACAGGCGAAAACGGTTATATCAAAGTTTCTTCTTCACTAGAACATGGCTCAATTTTTTCCGTATTTCTTTCAAAACTGTAAGATTTCATGTTGTGTTCTGAAAGATTTTGGAAAGTTTTATATGCCATACTATTATAGTAAAATCTTACAGATATTTTTTCAGAACGGAGGTCATTATGACAATACTAAAAACAGAAAATCTTACAAAAACCTATGGCTCAGGTGACAATGCCGTACACGCATTACAAAATGTAAACCTTGCCATCGAAAACGGCGAATTTGCCGCAGTTGTCGGAACATCAGGCTGCGGTAAATCAACACTTCTCCATATGCTCGGTGGTCTTGACAAGCCCACTTCCGGCAAGGTGTTTGTCGACGGAAAAGATATTTCTTCATTAAAAGACGAGCCACTCACCATATTTCGCAGGAGAAAAAC
>JBNMLR010000412.1:0-2757 GCA_050874945.1 Butyribacter sp.
CCTATGGGGACATAATATTTTTGGTGTGTAAAATCATCAAATACTTTAAAATAATAATTACTATGCTTGCAATTAAAATTGAAGAGATATGAAAAAATAAAGCACAAAAGGAGGATGCCTATGAGTTTTGTCTATGTAGTTGAAGATGGCTCTAAGATGAGCATTGATGGAGGCTGTTTAAAGATAACTTACAAAAGCGGTGAGGTTTCTAAGATGCCTAAGGAAACTGTTGAAGCGATTTCTATTTTTGGAAATTCTCAGATGAGTACACAATGCACAAAATTTTGCCTTGAAAAAGGAATAAGAGTCAGCTATTTTTCAAAGAATGGTTCTTATTTTGGATGTCTGCTTTCGACCGGTCATGTTAATATCAAACGGTTGAAGAAGCAGATTTTTTTGTCTGAGGATAAAGATTTTTGTGTGGAGTTATCTAAGAAGATTATTCAGGCGAAAATAAATAATCAGCTTGTTGTCGTTAAAAGATATTTACGGAATAGCAATATTGATGAGAGTGACAATCTGTTTCAAATATCCAATGCCAGAAAGAAAGTGATTGAAGCGGAGTCAGTTGAGCAGATAATGGGATATGAGGGAACGGCATCAAGATATTATTTTAAGATATTATCTGATTTGGTGGAGACTGATTTTAAGTTTTCAGGACGAAATAGAAGACCTCCTAAGGACCCATTTAATTCGCTGTTAAGTTTAGGTTATACGCTTGTTATGTACGAATTGTACGGAGAACTTGAAAGTCACGGACTGAATCCATTTGCGGGATTTTTGCATCAGGACAGGGAAAATCATCCGACATTAGCAAGCGATATGATGGAGGAATGGCGTGCCGTGTTGGTGGATTCTGTTGTTATGAGTCTGATTCAGGGGCATGAGGTTTCTATTGATGAATTTTATTATGATGAGGAAACGGGTGCCTGTCTTTTGAAAAAGGATGGGATGAAGATATTTTTATCTAAGATGGAGAAAAAATTACATAGTGAAGCAAAATATCTCAGTTATATAAATGAGCGTATGAGTTTTAGAAAGGCGATATGGCATCAAGTGAGAATGTTGTCAAGAACTGTTGATTTAGGTGATGTTGAGCAATATAAACCTATATCTATAAGATGATAAATGTGTCAGGCGGCAAGTGATTAAATGTGAGGTATGGTATGGAAGATGAAGAACTTTTATTTGAAAATTATACTTTTGAAGAACCAAAGGGAAAAGTAGATAGTTTTTCGCTATTGATTTATGATATAGTAGACAATAAGAAGCGGACTAAATTTGCTAAATATATGGAGAGTTATGGAACCCGTGTCCAGAAGTCGGCATTTGAAATAAGAGTTAATAAAAGATTGTTTAAGCAGATGGTTTCAGGGATACCGCAGTATGTGAGCAATGAAGACAGTGTAAAACTTTACAAAATACATGGAAATGGAGAAGTTATGTGCTGGGGAAATGCAAAGCCTGAGATTAGTGAGGAAGTATTGATTTTTTGATTATGGAGGAAAGATAAATGGCAAAACGAATTTTATTTTCACCTATCGGAACAACGGATCCAATTAAAAATTATAAAGACGGTTCAATGTTACATATTTGTAGAAAGTATAAACCCGATAAGGTATATCTTTATCTGTCGGCAGAGATGATGGAACATCACAAAGAAGACAACAGGTATGTTTATTGCATTGATAAGCTGTCGGAAATGATAGGAAAAGAAATTGAAGTAGAATGTATTTTCAGACCGAAACTTAAAAATGTGCAGGTGTATGATGTATTTTATGAAGATTTCAGAGGTATTATCAGAGATATAGAAAAAGAAATGTCAGATGGAGATGAACTTATAGTTAATATTGCATCAGGTACTCCGGCGATGAAAAGTGCATTGCTTGTAATGGCGATATTAAGTGAATACAGATTTAAGCCGGTTCAGGTTTCAACACCGCTTGGAAAAAGCAATCTGCATGGAGAAAATAGTGTTGAATATGATGTTGAAACGTATTGGGAGATGGACGAAGATAATCAGGAAAACTATGAGGACAGATGTGTAGAGGCAAAGAGCGGAAATCTTATCGCTTTACTTAAGATTGATTCGATATGTAAGTTTGTAAATTCTTATGATTACATGGCAGCACTTGCGATTGCTGAGGAAATTGATGATTTTATTTCAAATGATGACAAGATACTTATAAACATTGCGGTTGAGAGATTAAAACTTAATTCAAAAGTTGTAGATAAGCTGTTGGCACAACAAAAGATAGATTTAATCCCTATTAAATCAGGAAATCAGCGTTCGCTTTTTGAATACGCATTAGCTTTAGAAATCAAGATTAAAAAGGGAGAGTATGCTGATTTTATAAGAGGGCTTACGCCACTTACGGCAGATTTATCAGAACTTATATTAAAGAGTCAGTGTAACATTGATATAAATGATTATTGTAAGATTAATCGTTACGGACTCCGAAAATTTGATATAAAGAAGTTAAATGGAACAGATATTTATGAAACTTTGCAAAATGAGTTTGATGGTAATTTTAAACCAAATGATGTAGGAACAAGACAGATGGTTCCGTTGATAAATAAATACTCTGAGGACAATGTTTTAAAGCAGAAAATAAAGGAAATAATGGATATTGAACAGGCTATAAGAAATCTTGCTGCACATGAGATAGTATCAGTCACCGAGGAATGGATAAAGGAAAAGACGGGATTTTCACCAAAACAGATTTTTGAATTGATTAAATTTCTGATAGTTAAGGC
>JBNMLR010000413.1:0-2746 GCA_050874945.1 Butyribacter sp.
AACCAGCGAGAATGGTAAACGCTTGAGCGAGTAGAGAAAGCAGAGTTTGGAACAGTATGTAGTTTTGAAGGTATCAAAAGGTATCTTTTCAGTATGATCAGCATAGAATAGATCATGCAGGATGATCCTCGATAGCTCAATGGTAGAGCACACGGCTGTTAACCGTGGGGTTGTTGGTTCGAGCCCAACTCGGGGAGTTTATTTTTTAATATAATATTTTATGGCTCCATGGTCAAGCGGTTAAGACATCGCCCTTTCACGGCGGTAACACGGGTTCAATTCCCGTTGGAGTCACTTTTTTGTTATGGCGACTTAGCCAAGTGGTAAGGCATGGGACTGCAACTCCCTGATCATCGGTTCAAATCCGTTAGTCGCCTCTATATAGACCTCAATGATAGATCATTGGGGTCTTTTGTGTTATATTTGAAAATAAAAAAATATGGTTTTGATAAGAGATAAATATATAAAAATTGAAGCATATAAAAAATTATAAAAGAAGATAAAATAGTTAAAGTAAAAAAGAGATTATGAAAAATTAATAACATAAAGCAGTTAGAACAGTTAAAATGCTAAAAAGGAGATTGCGAAAATCAAGAACATAAAATAGCTAAAATGCTTAAAAAGGAGATTGCAAAAATCAATAACATAAAATAATCAAAACAGTTAAAAAGATGGAAAGGATATGTATGGAAAAAGAAAATATAACTGAGTTGACACACGAAGATAAAAATAAGCAGGAAAGAAACAATAAAGAAGTTAATAAGATTGAAAAGAACTTTCTACAGAGTGTGCAGGACACCTTTGGAAAAGGAAAACTTAAACCATCGCAGTATTCAGCTTTGGGACTTGCTTATATAGGCGACGGAGTTTATGATTTAATAATAAGAACGATAGTGCTTGACCTTGGAAATGGCAAAGTCAAAAATTTTCACAGAATGACAAGCAACATCGTCAAGGCAGAATCACAGGCGAAAGTGGTTAATTCTATTTTAGACAGCCTGACAGATGAAGAAATGGCGATATTCAAACATGGAAGAAATGCAAAATCGGCTACATCAGCTAAAAATGCATCAATAACAGATTACAGGATAGCAACCGGGTTTGAAGCACTTATCGGGTATCTGTATCTGTCACACAGAATGGACAGGGCAATGGAACTTGTAAAAGAGGGGCTTACAAAAACGGAGTTACTTCCATATACATTATCTTAGTTGAAATTAGAAAGTGAGGAAAATATGAGATACGAAGAATTGACGATAGAGGGCAGAAATGCGGTTTTAGAAGCATTTAGGGCAGGGAAAACAATAGACAAGCTGTTTGTACTTGATGGCTGTCAGGACGGTCCTGTGCGTACTATTTTGAGAGAGGCAAAAAAGACGGACTGCATAGTTAATTTTGTGAAGAAAGAAAGACTTGACCAGATGTCTGAGACAGGGAAACATCAGGGGGTTATAGCTTATGCGGCGGCATATGAATATGGAACGGTAGAGGA
The DNA here is from genome assembly GCA_050874945.1 of Butyribacter sp. Taxonomy (GTDB): domain Bacteria; phylum Bacillota; class Clostridia; order Lachnospirales; family Lachnospiraceae; genus Butyribacter. The sequence continues at coordinate 1,493 of JBNMLR010000413.1, forward strand.
AATGCTTGAAAGAGCAAAGGAAAAGAATGAGCAGCCATTCCTTATTTTACTTGATAATATCGAAGACCCACATAATCTGGGTTCTATAATAAGAACAGCAAATCAGGTTGGAGCACACGGAGTTATTATTCCGAAAAGGAGAGCGGTAGGACTTACGGCTACGGTTGCAAAGGCATCGGCAGGTGCGATAAATTATACACCGGTTGCCAAAGTTACAAACCTTGTAAAGACAATGGATGAACTTAAAAAACAGGGAATGTGGTTCGTTTGCGGTGATATGGGCGGTGACAGTATGTACTCGCTTGACCTTACGGGTCCGATGGGTGTCGTGATAGGAAATGAGGGTGAGGGCGTGAGCCGTCTTGTGAAAGAAAATTGTGATTTTGTTGCAACAATACCTATGTTCGGAGATATTGACTCGCTTAATGCATCAGTGGCAATGGGCGTGCTTTCATATGAGATTGTGAGACAGAGAATGGCTAAAAAGGGGTGATAGTAGCAGCAAGGTGACTTGTTCCTGTTTTCTGTTATCTGAGAATATACTTAACTAAAATTAACAGGTATTTAGGAGAAAATATAAATGTAAACAGTTTTTACAATATTTAAGAAACGGGGGAAATGATGGAGTTTGAAAAAATGTCCGAAAATGACATAATAATTTTAGCACAAAAGAGGGAAGATACTGCCATGGAGTATCTTTTGGAGAAATACAAGCCGCTTGTACGCCAGAAAACAAGAAAATTGTTTCTTATAGACGGAGATAAGGACGACCTTATTCAGGAGGGGATGATAGGTCTTTTTAAGGCTGTCAGGGATTATCAGGTTGAAAAGGATGCGTCATTTAGGACATTTGCCGACCTTTGTATATCAAGACAGCTCTATTCGGCAATAAAAAAGTCCAACAGACTAAAAAATCAGCCGCTAAATTCCTACATATCAATATATTCTGATGAATTTAACGATGCTGACGAGCTGGCAGGAGACAGAACGGTCATATCATCGGGAAGTGATAATATCGCAAATCCTGAAGCAATTGTGATTGGCAGGGAAAATGCCATTGATATGCAGAATAAGATGTTTGATAAGCTCAGTAAAATGGAGAGAGAAGTTTTAAAGAGGTATCTTGAGGGCATGACATATCAGGAGATTGCGGCGGATATGGAAAAAACTCCTAAATCAATAGACAATGCATTGCAAAGGATAAAAGGTAAGATTGGATAAAATAAAAATTGCCAATTTTATCGTTATGTAGTA
>JBNMLR010000414.1:0-2725 GCA_050874945.1 Butyribacter sp.
CCGTATGATTTCTTTTATGCATGGAGAAAGATAAACTCGGACGATAGAGAACTGGACGGTATCAATTCTCTTGTAACAATGATAAAGGGACTGTTCCGAAAAGACCGTTTACTTGCAGTTATCAAAGATTTTATTTATTTCCCAGATAACTCAGATAAGGATTTGAAGATAGTGTGCCGTTATCCACAGTTCTTTGCAGCAAATAAATTGTATGAGAATATCAAGGCTCATCTTCGCCCTGAAGGAGATGGTAAAGGTGGTACATACTTCGGGGCGACAGGGTGTGGCAAGAGTTATACAATGCTTTTCCTTACTCGTATGCTGATGAAAAGCAAATACTTTTCTTCTCCGACTATTCTTATTATTACGGACAGAACAGACCTTGACGACCAGCTTTCCAAGCAGTTTGTCGGTTCAAAGAAATATATTGGAGATGAAACGGTTGTAAGTATTGAATCCCGTGAGAAACTTCGGGAGGAGCTACAGGGACGAGAGAGTGGTGGTGTTTATCTGACTACCATTCAGAAATTTACAGAGGATTTACAACTTCTTACGGATAGAACGAATGTTATTTGTATTTCTGATGAAGCACACAGAAGCCAAATCAATCTCGACCAAAAGGTTAAGATTACAGAGACTGGTGTTCAGAAAACCTATGGATTTGCCAAGTATATGCACGACTCTTTACCAAATGCAACTTATGTAGGATTTACCGGAACTCCGGTTGATGGAACAATCGAAGTCTTTGGCGGTGTTGTAGACGCATATACAATGACGGAAGCTGTTAAGGATGGTATTACAGTAAATCTTGTTTACGATGGTCGTGCAGCTAAGGTTATGCTTAATCAGGACAAGGTAAGACAGATTGAAGAATACTATGCTCAGTGTGAGCTTGAGGGAGCAAATGAACATCAAGTAGAAGAGAGCCAGAAAGCAGTTGCCAAAATGGAAGTTATTATTGGCGACCCTGACAGACTTCGTGCTGTTGCAGAGGACTTTATTAAGCATTATGAAACCCGTGTGGCAGAAGGTGCAACCGTAGCAGGTAAAGCAATGTTTGTATGTTCCAATCGAAATATAGCATACGATTTCTATAAAATAGTAAAGGAACTCAGACCGGAATGGACAGAAAAGAAAATTTGTGATGACGGTATTGTTCTGAGTGAAAAAGATAAAAAAGAGTTGAAACCAATGGAAAAAATCAAGTTGGTTATGACTCGTAATAAAGATGATGAAAAAGACCTCTTTGATATGCTGGGCACAAAAGAGGATAGGAAAGAATTTGACCGTCAGTTCAAGAACCCGAAATCAAACTTTAAGATTGCCATTGTTGTAGATATGTGGCTGACTGGTTTTGATGTGCCGGAGCTTGACACAATTTATATTGATAAGCCTATTCAGCAGCATACCCTTATTCAGACGATTTCCCGTGTAAATCGTGTATGTGAGGGCAAGGATAAAGGCTTGATTGTTGATTACATAGGTATCAAGAAAAATATGAATACCGCCCTCAAGAAATATACGAATTTTGAGAGCGAAGAATTTGAAGGTGTGGAGCAGTCTATCACGATTGTAAAAGACCAGTTAGAGGTTCTTGGTCAGATGTTTCATAAATTCAACAGCAGTGATTTCTTTAACGGTTCGCCTACTGAACAGCTTGCCTGCCTGAATCGTGCGGTTGAGTATGTGCAGTTGTCCGAAGAACTGGAAAGAAGATTTATGGCAGCAGTCAAGAGAATGAAGCAGGCATTTAACCTTTGTAGTTCAAGCGAGAAATTCTCTGATGAAGATAAGGATTATATCCATTTTTATTGTGCTGTCCGTTCTATCCTTTTTAAGTTGACAAAAGGCGATGCACCGGATATTGAGCAGATGAACGCTCGTGTCCGCAAAATGCTTGAGGGTGCAATTCAGTCCGATGGCATTGAGGAACTATTTGAAACTGGAAAGCATATATCGGTTGATATTTTCAGTGATGAGTATATGGACAAGATAAATGCTATTCAGTTGCCGAATACGAAAATCAAGATACTTCAAAGGCTTCTTTCTCAGGCAATCGACGAGTTCAAGAAAGTCAACAAGATTATGGGTGTGGAATTTGCAGATAGACTCAAAAAAGTTGTTGATGAGTATAACAACCGTCGTCGTGATGAAGCGTATGCCAATGAAGTCCTTGATGACGTTGCGGAGCAGCTTGCACAGTTGCTGTCTGAGCTGAAAACAGAAAAGAACTCATTTAAGGATATGGGCATAGATTATGAAGAAAAGGCTTTCTATGATATTTTGAAAGCAGTTGCCAAGAAGTATGAGTTTGAATATCCGGATGATAAAATGATCGAACTTTCCAAGAGAATAAAGTTGATTGTTGATGACAAATCACGCTATACCGATTGGTCTGCCCGTGATGATATTAAGGCAAATCTGCAAGTGGATTTAATATTGTTGCTTGATGAGTTCGGCTATCCGCCAGTAACCATTGATGATGTTTACAAGGAAGTTCTTGAGCAGGCAGAAAATTTTAAGAAATATGCAAAATAAGTATAAGAGAAGAAATAGATATACGAAAAAGATACATTGTATTGATATTTTCGTGCAAATGACATACAATATATGAAAAGGAAAGGAGAGATATCATGGCTAAATCTAATACAAGTAACATTAGCATACGTATGGATAGTGATCTGAAAGCTGCTGCGGAGGCGTTATATGAAGAATTAGGTATGAA
>JBNMLR010000415.1:0-2722 GCA_050874945.1 Butyribacter sp.
AGTTAAAAGTTCTGCATCATATTCTTTTTCATTTATCTGCTTTAATGCGTTTGAAACGGTATCTTCAAGAGTTTGCTCCTCATCCATATCATGTACTTTAAATTCAAGCACCATTGCATCTGCTTTTTTATCAAATGGTTCTATCATTACATCATATCTCCCGAACCCACTTTCACGATTTGATTTTACCTCGTATTTATCACTAAGTTCAACAATAAGTCCAAGCACAAAACCATGGTAAAACCTTTCAGGCTCGTATGCTTCTGATGGTCGACTGCCTGTATCAAAATAGCTAAATGTCGCAAGTGCTACTTTATTCATATAATAATTCATCTCTTTTACATCACCTTTAATTAAAGCTTTTATAAAATCATTGTATCTGGCTTCTGAATTTGCAAACCATCCTGCAAACATATCTGCAAACATACTTAATGTTTCAAAATTTGTTATACTTATATGATACCACGGTTTCAAAAGTAATCCTTTATATTCTACAAAATCAATTTTTAAATATCCACTCGCAACAAGCAAACTCCATATAGCATCCTGACTTTTACCGAGCTGCTCAAATACTATCTGCTCATCAAACTTTACTTCTATGCTCTCCATTTTCAAAAGTCGTTCCATAAGTTCTTTTATCTCCGCTGAAGCAGTTTGGATTAACTTATTCACTAGTCCGTTTGAACTGGTATCAGCCCAATACGCATTAAACTTTCCTGTTTTTAAGAAATTTGTTATAGACCATGGATTGTATATATCTTTGACATTTCCAAAAGTAAAGCCATCATACCACTCTTTTACTTTTGCTTTTTTCATAGACATACCTGCATCATCAAGTGCATCAAAAACTTCTTTTTCCGTAAAGCCAAAACTATCTGCATATTCGTCACTTGTTGTTGTCACAACTTTCAGATTATTCAAATCAGAAAATATGCTTTCTTTAGATACCCTCGTTATACCTGTCATAACTGCCCGCTCAAGATATGGATTTGTTTTGAATGTAGCATTAAACAAACTCCTCATAAAAGAAACAATATCTTTCCAAAATCCATACACATAAGCCTCCTGCATAGGTGTATCATATTCGTCAAGAAGTATAATAACTTTTTTATTATAATATCTGCTTAAATAATCACTTAACTCATTTAATTTTACTGATAAATCAAATTTTTCCGGCTCCAGAACAAACTGTTCATACTTAATCTTCTCGCTTTCACTCATGACATCAGAACCAAGCAAAAATCTTTTTTCCTCATACAGATGTACTATTTGCGTAATAATCTGCTGTTTCGTTATCTCAAATGTATCTCCTTTTACCGCTGCAAAGCTAAGAAAAATCACCGGATATGTTCCTTGAATTTTTCTATATTTATCATAGTTCCATATCTCAAGTCCTTCAAACAAATCATCTCTATCTGCAAACTTATTTGAAAAGAAACAATTTAACATATCCATATTCAATGTTTTTCCAAATCGGCGTGGACGGGTAATAAGTGTTACAACATCTTCACTATCCCACCACTCTTTTATAAATCCTGTCTTATCTATATAAAATAAATCCTGTTTTCTTATTGATTCAAAACTCTGATTTCCTATACTTACTGTCTTTGCCATATCTCTATACCTCCATTTTCCCCCTAACTAATTTACAACTGTTATCTTTTACTTCTTATAAATGTAAGCACATTTTAGCATATACATACATAAAACACAAATAAGCCGATGTATCACTTTCATGATATATCAGCTTATTTTTTATATTCCAATTTCACTATTATCTTTTAATTATCCTTTTTTTCAATCCAGGTTCTGACTTCATCAACACTGTAATTCACAGCAGATGCAATCTTCTCAATACTCATACCTGCAATATATAAATTATGTGCTGTAATCTTCGCCTGCTCAATGCGTCCCTCCGCATAACTTTCATCCCTTAATTCTTCCATCACTTTGCACATTTCACTCACCCCTTTCGGATTTTCTTTCAAATATCTTGTTTTGTCCGCCAGTAATTTAAAATTCATATCATCTGCATCTGTGCAATTAAAATCATGCATCAATTTTCCTATATCTGAGTCTCCACGATATTCACCATTCACATATATAATATGAGCTCCATCTTCAAATAATTTTCCTGTAGTGAGATTCATATTTTGAATTACATATACTGGTTCTCCTTTTTTAAAATAATCAAGCTCTGTAATGAATATAACATAGGTATCTGGCAATTCAGAAAAATCCTGACCTGCATCCAGATTTTCAATATCCATCATACTTGAATGATACCTTGCTCTATGAGGTTCAGCACCTTTATCTGCCCTTTGAACTTCTATGTCATATATTTTCCCATCACCATCAACACCATACGCATCCAAACAAATAGATTTTGCACCTGTTACCCGCTTCATGTCTGCCTGAGTTTCACAAGATAACAATTTAAGTTTTGGATTACCCATAATAATCTGTAATACAAATTCAGCGAGTGGCAAATCACCCTTAAACAGTCCTCTCATAAATGTGTCATCAATAGGTCTGAATTGCCGCAGCCTTTTAAGATCCTCTTTGTGTTTTCTTTGTTTTTCGTTTTCTTTCATCTATCCCCCTGTAAATAACAAATTCATTTATTGACATAGATTTAATTTAACATAGGATTATCATTTTAGCAAGACAAAGTATCAGGAATAATACTCTGTAAATAATTTAAACTTACATTCTATAAAAA
>JBNMLR010000416.1:0-2722 GCA_050874945.1 Butyribacter sp.
AAGTAGTTTTATTATGTAATTAAATGACCACTATTGCTGCTGCAAACAGCAGCATGGTGTCTGTACTATGTGCAGGCAAATGTCAGAGCATACAAACATATAAATGAAATGGAGGCACCGCAATGGGAAGTGTAAGAAGGATTTATGTTGAAAAGAAACAGCCATATGCAGTACATGCAAAGGAACTCAAAGAAGAAGTAAAGCGTTATCTTGGTATAAAGAGCATTACAAATGTCAGGGTACTTATTCGCTATGATGTTGAAAATCTTAGCGATGCAACTTATAAGCAGGCTCTTGGAACAGTATTTTCTGAGCCGCCTGTTGACAACTGTTACGAGAATGAATTTGAAAAGGCTGACGGAAGTTTTGTATTCTCGGTTGAATATCTTCCGGGTCAGTTTGACCAGAGAGCAGATTCAGCAGAGCAGTGTGTTAAACTTTTAAACGAGAAAGAAAATCCCGTTATCCGTTCGGCAACAACTTATGTTTTTGAGGGAAATGTAGATGAGCAGGACAGGGAAAGAATTAAGGAGTATTGCATCAACCCGGTAGATTCAAGAGAAGCAGCAGAAAGTGTTCCAGAGACACTTGTGCAGGAATTTGATGAGCCGGCGGATGTTGCTATATTTGACGGTTTCAGGGATATGTCTGAGGACGAACTTAAAAAATTGTATGAGTCCCTTAACCTTGCAATGACATTTAAGGATTTTCTTCATATTCAGAATTACTTTAAAGGTGAGGAAAACAGAGATCCTTCCGTTACGGAAATCCGTGTACTTGATACATACTGGTCAGACCACTGCCGCCATACAACATTCCAGACAGAGCTTAAGAATGTCAGGTTTGAGGACGGTTTTTATAATGCACCTATCGAAGCATCTTATGAGATGTACGAGGACGCGAGAAAAGAACTTTTCAAGGACAGACCTGACAAATATGTTTCACTTATGGACATTGCACTTATGGGTATGCGTAAACTCAAAGCTGACGGAAAACTCGATGATATGGAGGAGTCAGACGAGATAAATGCCTGCTCTATAATAGTTCCTGTTGAGATAGACGGAAAAACAGAGGAGTGGCTTATCTTCTTTAAGAATGAGACACACAACCATCCGACTGAGATAGAGCCTTTCGGTGGTGCAGCAACCTGTCTCGGCGGTGCCATCCGTGACCCTCTTTCAGGCCGTGGCTATGTATATCAGGCTATGCGTGTGACAGGTGCGGCAGATCCTACCGTATCTATGAAAGATACACTTCCGGGAAAACTTCCACAGCGTAAGATAGTTACAGGTGCAGCAAAGGGATACAGTTCATACGGAAACCAGATAGGACTTGCAACAGGACTTGTAAATGAGATATATCATCCAAACTATGTTGCAAAGAGAATGGAAATAGGTGCCGTTATGGGTGCTGCCCCAAGACGCAATGTTATCCGAGAAAATTCTGATCCGGGAGATATTATCATTCTTCTTGGAGGTCGTACAGGCCGTGACGGTATCGGTGGTGCCACAGGTTCTTCAAAGGCACATACGACAAAGTCTATTGATGTATGCGGAGCAGAAGTTCAGAAAGGTGATGCCCCTACGGAGAGAAAAATCCAGCGTCTTTTCAGAAGAGAAGAAGTAAGTTCTATCATCAAGAAATGTAATGATTTCGGTGCAGGCGGAGTTTCAGTGGCTATCGGAGAACTTGCAGACGGACTTAAGGTAAATCTTGACAAAGTGCCAAAGAAGTATGCAGGTCTTGACGGAACAGAACTTGCAATATCAGAGTCTCAGGAGCGTATGGCAGTTGTAGTTGACAGCAAAGATGTTGACAAGATGCTTAAATTTGCCGAGGAAGAAAACCTTGAGGCAGTGGCGGTTGCCGAGGTTACAGAGGAGCCTAGACTTGTGCTTTCATGGAGAGATAAAGTTATTGTAGACCTTTCAAGAAAATTCCTTGATACGAACGGTGCACATCAGGAGACAGATGTAGTCGTAACTATGCCTGATGAGAAAGCAAACTATTTTGATGAAAAGAAAGATACAACAGATGTAAAGAAAGCATGGCTTGATACATTATCAGACTTAAATGTATGCTCACAGAAAGGACTTGTCGAGATGTTTGACAGTTCTATCGGTGCAGCGAGCGTATATATGCCTTATGGTGGAAAATATCAGCTTACACCGACTCAGTCTATGGTAGCAAAACTCCCTGTGTCAGAGGGCAAATGCGATACTGTTACTATGATGAGTTATGGACTTGACCCATATCTTGCAAGCTGGAGTCCGTACCACGGTTCTGTATATGCAGTTATTTCTTCTGTTGCAAAGATTGTTGCGGCAGGTGGAGATTACAGTAAGATAAGATTTACATTCCAGGAATATTTCAGAAGACTAGGGGAAGATCCTAAACGCTGGGGTGAGCCTATGGCAGCACTCTTAGGTGCATATGATGCACAGATAAAACTTGGACTTCCTTCAATCGGCGGTAAGGACAGTATGTCAGGAACATTCAATGATATTGATGTACCTCCGACACTCTGCTCATTTGCTGTTGATATTGCAAAGACAGGAGATATAGTATCACCTGAACTTAAGAAGGCCGGAAATGTATTAGTTAAATTTGATATAGAAAAAGATAAATATTCACTTCCTGTTTACGATAAACTTATGTCACTCTACTCAAAGATAACAGATATGATAAAATCAAAAGTTATCGTTTCAGCATATGCCGTAGG
>JBNMLR010000417.1:0-2721 GCA_050874945.1 Butyribacter sp.
CATTTTAATTGCTTAGAAATATAACTGTTATTTATCCAAAAGCTCTGTGTTGTCATATATTCACCATTAGGTAATTCATTAGCATCTCTTTCAACATTACCTATAACTGTACCATCATTCAGTTTATAGGCACTTTTTTGTGCATGAGGTCGTATATGTATTATTGAGTTATCCGCTTTTTTAGGTAAATTATTTGTAATCGTAATATTGTTCCCATTTATTTTCTTTGTAAAAACCACTCCATTTTTTATCACTTTACAAATATTTTCCCATCCATCTCTTACTATGTATTTAAGATCATTGCTTGGCATATTCCATAACTGAGAATCATATACACGATACACTTCCCCATCTCGTTTCCAAATGACGAAGAAAAACCTTGTTTCATCAAAATATTTAAATATTTCTGAGTCCTCAAAACATTCATTTACTATATCCTTAAATAAAAATGGTGGGAACGATATATTTTCTTTTATCTTTCCGTCTTCCTCAATGCGTATAGATTTAACAACAATATTAGCTTTCTCAAATTCCTCTGCACGATTAGACTTTATTCCAAGCATCCTATACGCAAGATCAACCCACTGTGCTTTATTGTTATTATATGACCTTCCAAATTTTTCACAAAGATCTCTATCACTCATCCCGATAAAATCTGCTATCTGTTTCTCTATGCACATTTCAAATGTCAAGTGATCTGATAACTGTTGATCCTTTACAATACTTTCTATCCCCGTCTCACTTTCAGCAATATAATGATTAAGTACATATGTCATATATGAATTTTTAAAGCAAAATGCTCGCTTTCTAGCAGGAACATCCTTATTATAATATTGTGGCACTGTACTTTTTGCCGCCGTAGCCCCCTTTGTGCAGGCACCTAAATACATTGTATCACTTTCAGACAGCTCATTAGCCCTGCCAGACATCACCTTTTCTTTTATTACTTCATAATCCTGTTTTATAATTTCTAAGTCTGCCGTTGGTGGCTCAAATAATTTTACATATCCTATTTTATATAACAGATTATCTTTTAACTCCCTGTTTCTCCAATAATAAACTAGTAGCGTCATTCTGATCTTATTCCAAAGATGTGATTTATAAAAATCAGGTTCAAATGGGTGATCATAACCTATCATTGTAATAACTAAACGCTCTCCTGCACGAAGTTTCCCTTTTTTTGTATATTCGTAAGGAGTTACTTTCAACTCAACTCCCGCCTCCGCAAAATCTGCTTCTTGGTCACTATTTGCTTTATAGCCAAAATATAATTCCTCAAGTAGATTTCCAAGTCCACCCTTACGAGCCGTATTTCCATAAAATTCTACTCTATCAGCCAATGCTGTCTCATTTTTTTCTGCATATTCTATAACATCATAAAAAGTCTTACCTACTAACTTTGACGCATATGCTTCTATTGATTTTGGATCTTTTCTGTCATACCTAATATCATAATTCATAATTTTCACCTCATATCATTTAAATCTTCTTCTCCGCATCTTTCAATAACAGTATCAAATATCTTTTCTTCAACCGCCTGCACACACTCATCTGTGTGTTTCATTATATCCTTTCCCCAAAAATGTAACACTGTCCATCCCATAAATCGTAATTCTTTGTCCTTTTCATCATCACGCTCTATATTATGCTGGATTTTTTTCACCCAATAATCCGGATTTTTTCCATTTTCAAGTTTAATTTTTAACTTATCCCAATCTTTTCCATGAAAAAATTCCGAATCACAAAATATAGCTATTTTATATTTTGTAATTACTATGTCGGGTCTTCCTGGCAAGTCCTTATAATTCTTACGATACCTGATTCCTTTTTTCCACAATGCTGCCCTTAATCTTAATTCAATACTTGTATCCTTTCCACGAATCCTGCTCATATTTTTATGACTTTTTTCTGAAACCTGTCCATGAAATCTTGGTTCTTTATCCTGCATTGTATCAACTCCAATTTTTATATAAAATCAACTTTCAACTATGAATACATTGTTTCATCATCTATTATTTCTTGAGTAACATCTGCATTAACCCAAAATGTTCTTTTAGTTATCTGTTTACCATTTGAAAATAGAAATGTATCATTTGCATTTTGAGCTCTCGTTCTAACATGAAAACATTTCTTATCGCTAATTTTAACAAATTCGTCCTCATTACCTGATTCAAATGCTTCAATCGTTTTATTATATACTTTTTCTGCTTCCTTACTATATGCCATCAAAGAAAATTGTTTTATATATCTAATACTATCAATTTTTTCTTTGTCTTTATACTTAACAACAAATACAGGATATTTACGATTTATTTCTTCTGAAAATGCAGAATTTTCAAAAGGAATAAATATAAAACTCCCTATATTTGTTTGACCTTTTTCATATATTTCGGAAAACGTTCTTATTGGCAAGGAATAACTTTCCTTAACCTTATTTTCCATTGTTACAGAAATAGTCCTAAAATATTCTAGATTTATTCCATGCTCTCCTAAATATTTAGCTATTATTTTGTTTACTGCTGACTTACTGTTATTACTTTTGCCTAATAATCTATTAACATATTCTGTAATTTCAGTTGTATTTATTTCAATATTAGTTTCTTCTTTTTCTAATTTATCTTTTTTTGTTATAATCTCATCAAACAAAGTATCATTTTTAAAAATTTTACTTTCAATTTCAATATTTTCTTTTTTTCTAACATTTTTTATCAGATCTATAAA
>JBNMLR010000418.1:0-2720 GCA_050874945.1 Butyribacter sp.
GTTGCCGTATCCTGATAAAACTTAATCGGCATCTTTCCAAGCGTTTCCGCAAGCACTTTCAAGCAGGTAAAGTATGTAACCTCGCTTAGCACATCTTTTCTTGTATCAGATATACCCAGCCAGTCAAGAAGCCTTTCCTCATCTGCCCCGGCTGTTGGTCTTGCTATGCTGTCCGCCACACTTTTAAGACTCGCCTTAAATCTCTCCATCGGCTTCGTCATCATCATCACCTCCTAACATTTTCAGATATGCCGCTACGCTGTCATTTATATCTGTATCATCAACTTCAACACTCATTGCATATTTATGTGCACAGATTACAGCGTCGCACGGATCTATCCTGTTCTTTTGTGTCATTTTGTCTATCTTTATCTCTCCGAATGAATTCGGTTCAGAAAGAATGGCATCATTCATTGACCTGGTTAATAATTTATCATCTTCGTTATATTCAATGTTATGTGCTTTAACTTCAAGCTGGAAATCTTTTGTTGCATCGTTCAGACTTCTTGCACTCTGCTTAATATCTATCAAGTCACAGCCGAAATCTTCCAAATCTAACAAAAAGGCACTTGCATTATGAGGGTCATAACAAATCGCCTGTAAATCAAGTTCATAGTTATCTACAATCTCATGCAGATACTTGAGTATCGTTTTGTAATCTGTCTTAACTCCTCCGCCTGCTGTTGTTACCGTCAGCAAGCCCTCTCTTTCCCAAATAACATATGGTGCATTATCCTCTTTATCCATATGCTCCTGCAACCGTCTTTTAGGCATAAACGAATGTGAAAAGATATAATAACACTTATCCCCGGTATCATCATTCATGTACGGTATTTCAACACATAAACTTGTCAAATCACCGCCGCTTGACAAATCAAGACCTACATATGCAGTAGAACCCTTGAAATCATCAAGTGTTCTTCCTGATGCACATTTTTCCCAATCCTTGAGGTCGATAAAAGCTGTTTCAGAACTTGTCACCCAGATATTCAATGCTTTTGTCATAAAGTCAAGAAGTTCATCGCCACCCATCGACTTAGCTTTTACTGCGTCTGTCTGCATAAGTGACATAAGTTCTTTATCTTTCCCGGTAAGCGGACAGCACTTTATCCAGTTGTCAGGATTCCATATATCGTCTTTCTCATCCATCTGAGCAATATAAATAAACTGCCTGTCGTTCGCATCAACACCACGCAATACTCTGCGACAATACTTATACAATTCATAGCATGGACCATTAAGATTAAATCCCGCCGTTGTGATTACACTGACAAGACTTTCTTTCATGTTTCTTGTGCCGCCTTTAAGGAGTTTATACATCTGGTTATCCTTGTGTGCATGATACTCGTCCACTATACCCAGATATGGGCGGAAACCGTCAATGGACTTTGTATCTCGACCAAGTGCTTTTATGATACCTTGTGTCAAATTGCACCTGACTTCACCGTTATACTCCTTAGTTTCAAAAAGTTCACTTAAATCGGCATCAGCATCAATAAACTTAATGACTTCTTTAAGTACAATCTTAGCCTGGTCTGACTTTGTAGCCGTACAATAGACCTGTGCATAGTTATAATTACAGAAATTGCTACAATACATTCCAAGCACAGCATTTAAAACACTTTTACCCTGCTGCCTTGCAAGCTGAACATAACTGTCTGTAAATCTTCGTTTCCCGGTATCTTTATGTACCCAGCCAAACAGAGAACCAAGTATAAACTCCTGCCAGTCATCACAGGTAAATATTTCATCACCTGCACCCTCCGCAATCGTCAGCTTATTTGCAAACTCAATAATCTCTTTTGCTTTTTCTTCATCAAGAACATACGGAAAAGTATCATCATTCTTTTTTGACCTTTTCATGTCATCGAGGTGTCTTTTAAAAGCAAATCTCGCATCTTCGCCGAACCTTTTTTTATTTTTTTCGTTAGCTTTTGCAAATCTGGTGACAAAATCATCACCGGAACATATCTTAGCCACTTAAAAATTTATTTTTCGGCTTATCTTCGTCTTTCTTTGGTATGACAAGTTTGCAGCGGCTCAATGGGTCAAGTCCAAATGGTGCACCTAAAAGTTTCATTTCTTTTTCACACCTCACAACAATTTTATGCTGCTTATTGAACTTTGCCCACGCAACTATTTCCTGTTCTTCTTTTGTCATATCCTTTTTCTTATCATAAGTCAAACGAATTTTATCAAGCTGCTTAACTGCTTTTTCATAATTGGATACCGCTTTGATATAAGCACCCAGGGCATTGCTGTCAAGATTTGTCATGACACCAATGTCAATCAGCATCTGCGACAACTCCTCAAATGTTTTTTGTTCTTTTTTAGTCAAAAAAGGTGGTATTTTTACAGCATCCGAAGGTGCTGAAACCTCACCACTTTTTCTTTCTTCATATTCCGCTTTTGTCAAGTGTTTTCGCCCTTTTGCGGCTATCAGGTCAATCGGCTGTTTATTCCTCCCTGCTATAAAAATCACCTCCTAAAAAAAGTTCATTTGGGGAGTTTTTGCGTGAAATTAGAGGGGGCGGCGGTCTACGGGGCAGCCCTTGAAAATTTCCAAGTACCCCCTACCCCTCTATAACTTAAAATCACGCAAAAATGCCCTCAATTTCGCCTGCATCTGCTGCCGCTTTCTTGCATCTTTATACACTCCTGATATGATGCTATGCGTAGCCGCACTTAATGAAATAAGATTGTCATCAACCAACGCAAGA
>JBNMLR010000419.1:0-2719 GCA_050874945.1 Butyribacter sp.
ACAGTTGTAAAACTTAACTGAATAAATCTTACCCTGAAATCTTGAATATATGGTTGTAGTCTCATTCTTAACTGAAAAATCAGCAGCCGTATTTGTGCTCAACTCACCTTTTTCGTTAAAAAGCTGCTTTGAACCGATATAAAATCCTTTAAAAGTATATTTGCTGTTATTGTCAGAAGATGTAGTGTATGCTTTATTAACTGTTGTCCTGATACCACTGTTACCGGCAATCATTTCATTAGTGAGATATACATAAGAAGAATATACACCGTCACCGGCAAGATTGGGAGTATTTGTGACCTTGCTGTCAGAATATAAATCACTGCCATCTGTAGAGAAAACAGCTTTGAAAGAAGTATCAGAAGCAGGAAAATCGCATCCGGAAGGGAAACTTCCCATTTCAGATTTGTACTGAGTAAAAGTTTTAAACTTATCTCCTGCGAAGTCCTTTGCGACAGAATTTTTATAAGAAACAATCTGTTTACCGGAGAAATCACTTACAGTTCCATCAAAAGCCGTATTGGGATTTGACACAAAAAGATTAACATTCTTTGTGTTACCACCGAAAGATGCTGTTCCAACCGATAAACATGACTTTGGAAGAATGACTCTTTTAAGTGCGTAGCAATTATTAAAAGCATAGTTTCCGATGTTTTCAACTTTGCTTAATGTGATATTGTTAAGTGAACTGCAATTATTAAAAGCATAGTTTCCGATGTTTTCAACTTTGCTTAATGTGATATTGTTAAGTGAACCACAACCACTAAAAGCATAATCTCCTACTTTCACGACACCATTCATAGTCACTTTAGTAAGTGTAGTTATATCAGTAGATGCACTTATATCACTTGTACCATTACTGAAAGCATTTTCTTTAACTTCAGTAACACTATCCGGTAAAGAAACAGCAAGCGTTTCTGCATTGTTATACACATTTTTCAGATTACCGCCATTAAAAGTATCATCACAGATAAAAGGCTTACCTTTTCCACCGCCGATACTTGTAATCTTGCAGGAGTTACTTCCTATTATAATACTGTCCGGAACTTTAATCTCTGTAGGACAAACAATCTTAGAGGTGTTATCTTTCTGTTCAATCTTTGTTATACGAAAGTTTGTTGCTTCTTTTTCGATATTGATGCAATCAAAGGTAACCGTATATGTATTTCCATTATTAGAAAATTCAAATGTACCACCACTGGCTTTTCCAAAGTTCACGACCATAATAACACTAAGGATAAGAAATGCCGTAAGTATAATCATTGATGCAATCTGTTTTTCGTTCTTAAAGTTTGTTTTCATAATGAAATCTCCTTTCGTCATAAAATGTACTTTTTCTCCACTTTTCATTTTTGCATTGCATATTGATTATACTTACCCTGCATCATCACTATCTGCCAAAATTTTTTTCATTACTTCTGTCATTTTTCCCCCTACATCTCCATAAAATCCATCAGCGAAATCTGGTTACTGTGTGGCAGATCTCCCATAAGTCCTAAATCTGCCATTGTTTCCACAACTTTTTCACTGACTTTACATCTGTTCTTAAAATCCTCCCTTGACAAAAACTTTCCCTTGCTCGCTTCGTCCTCTATCATCTCGGCGGCTTTATCTCCAAGTCCGTCGATTGTCGAGAACGCCGGCATAAGTTTTCCGTCTACTATCTGAAATCTATTCGCTTTTGCACGATATATATCAATCTTTACAAATTCAAACCCTCTTGCGTACATTTCCTGAACTATCTTCATGTCTTCAAATGTATCTTTTTCTTTGTCCGACAGTTCATTTTTTCTCTTTTTGTAATCGTCCATATAGTAGCCGAGCCTTTCTTTTCCAAGACACATAAGTTCATAGTTAAATGATGTGGCTCTTATACTGAAAAATGCTGCATAATATGACAACGGATAATGTACTTTAAAGTACGCCACTCTCAGTGCCATCATTACATATGCGGCTGCATGGGCTTTCGGGAACATATATTTTATCTTTTTGCACGACTCAATATACCAGTCAGGAACATTGCACGCTCTCATGTCCTCCTCCATATCAGGTGTAAGACCTTTTCCCTTTCTGACGCTCTCCATTATCTTGAAAGAACGCTCATTCTCAACTCCCATATGAATAAGATATATCATTATATCGTCTCGTGTACATATGGCTGTTGAAAGCGTACAGTCACCTGTTGAAATATAGTATTGTGCATTTCCAAGCCATACATCGGTACCATGTGAAAGTCCCGATATTCGCACAAGGTCTGAAAAATTCTTCGGCTTTGCTTCTTTTAACATTCCGTGTACGAATGGTGTTCCAAACTCAGGAAGACCGAGACAGCCAAACGGGCATCCGTCTATATCCTCCGGTTTTATCCCGAGTGCTTCGGTACTCTCAAACAGCGAAAGCACTTCTTTATCGTCCATTCTTATCTGTGACGCATCAACTCCCGTAAGGTCTTCCAGCATCCTTATCATGGTAGGGTCCTGATGACCTAATATATCGAGTTTTAAGAGGTTTGCATCAATCTTATGATAATCGAAATGTGTTGTTATTATCTTGGTATTCATATCGTTTGCCGGGTGCTGCACGGGAGTGAATGTATAGATTTCCTCTCCCATAGGCAAAACTACGATTCCGCCGGGATGCTGTCCCGTGCTTCGTCTGACACCTACACAGCCCTGTGATATTCGCTCTATCTCGGCACCTCGTTTTGACTGTTCTCTCT
>JBNMLR010000420.1:0-2706 GCA_050874945.1 Butyribacter sp.
GCCTTTTTTTCTGATGTATGTCTTCCTGAGTCAAATGAGCTAAATATATTTAACGCAACATCATTCATGTACTCATTCATAGCCTCTATATCCCCAGCTATAAGTGCTTTTATAAATTCATTTGTTTCATGTTTTGCAGGACTGAACCATCTGAGTATCATATTTTCAAACATAAGTCTTATCTCTAAGTTTGTGAGTGCAAGGTTATACATAACTGCTTTTGTTCTGTCTCCTGTAAGTGCATCTGATGATATTACTTTAAGATAGCCGCTTGCAAGCATAAGGCTCCACACTGCATCTTCTGAATAATCAAGCTCTGAAAATACTATCTGCTCGTCTATCGGTACATCTATCGTTTCTCCTTTAAGAAGCGTCTCCATCATCATTTTTATATATGAACTGCCTGTTTTCACTAAACTGTTTATTAGTCCGTTTGAACTTGAGTCTGCCCAATAAGTTTTTAAACTCTTAAATTTTAAGAAATTTATTATCGACCACGGGTTATAAATATCTCTTTTATCTCCAAATGTAAAACCATCATACCATTTCTTTACTTCTTCTTTCTTGTCAGAAAGTTCCTGTTCATCAAGTGCATTAAACACTTCTTCTTCCGTGAAACCAAAGGCTGTCTCATACTGGTTTGATGTAGTTGTAACTACAACAAGGTTATTCAAATCAGAGAAAATACTTTCTTTGGATACTCTCGTTATACCAGTCATTATTGCTCGCTCTAAATATGGATTTGTCTTAAAAGTTGAATTAAAAAGACTTCTCGTAAATCCTACAAGTTCTTCCCAATATCCGTTTACATAAGCCTCCTGCATTGGCGTATCGTACTCATCAAGGAGTATGATTACTTTCTTTCCAAAATGCCTGTATAACATTGAAGAAAGGTCTTTGATTGCCCTGCATACGATTTCATTTGACATCTCCTTACTAACATCCGTATCTTTTGAATAATTATCAAACTTATCAAAAATTCCTTTCTCAGCGTCAGTTAATACATTACTCCTAATAAGATATGAATGTTGTTTATATGCCTCATTTATAATTGATATTATGTCATTTTTAGTATCTTTAAAGTTATTCTTCTTTATTTCCGCAAAACTTAAAAATATCACCGGATATGTTCCCTGTAATTTATGATATTTTTCATCTTTCCATATATAAAGATTTTCAAACAAATCTCCCCTGTTTTTATACTCATTTGAGAAAAAGCATTTAACCATATCCATATTTAATGTTTTCCAAAGCGACGTGGTCGGGTTATAAGAGTTACATCATCCCTGTTTTCCCACCATTCCTTTATAAAATACGTTTTATCAATATAAAAACAATCATTTTCTATAACTGATTCAAAACTCTGTTTTCCTATTGCTACAACTTTTTTTGCCATATGCGCCCTCCCTAATAAATATGCAGATATTCGCAAATATTCAAATTTATGCACCGTCCCATGATTTTTAATAAATACATTTTAACATTAAATCTGTGGTCTGTAAACGATGTTTGCCCCCCAAACCCGGTCAAATAATTTTTCTAAAAAATTTTATCATATAATTTTACACACGCCAATTATTGCTGTTATTTTCCATAGCACTTGACTAATAGCGATTTATTGCCTAAAATAAAGACTTGTTGTATATTGTTTTTGTAAATAGCATTTATAATTATTAATTGTCAGACAGATATTCACAATACACTCTGTTACTTGTTTGATATTTTTTAAATTTATAAATATCCTTTTACAGTTAAAAAATATACTTTCACAAAGAGAAAATTTATGTTTCTACTAACAAACTCATAACATTATGAGAAAAAACTACGCCATTATAATGGCAGAATGGAGGAAAACAATGGGCGTTACCTATGTTAAAGAAGTCATTTCACCAGAGGAGCTTTTTGAAAGATACCCTCTTCCTGAAGCTCACAAGAAATTAAAAGCAGAAAAAGATAAGGAGATTGCCAAAGTCTTTACAGGAGAGTCTGATAAGTTTCTGGTTATCGTTGGTCCTTGTTCTGCCGACAATGAAGATGCTGTGTGCGATTACACATCAAGACTTGCTAAAGTACAGGAAAAAGTCAATGATAAGATTATAATCATCCCTCGTATATACACGAATAAACCAAGAACTACAGGTGAGGGATATAAGGGAATAGTTCATCAGCCTGACCCTGAGAAAGCACCTGACCTTCACGAGGGACTTATTGCCATGAGAAAGATGCACCTTCGATCTATCGCTGAGACTCATCTTTTCTCAGCCGACGAGATGCTCTACCCTGAAAACTGGCCATATCTTTCAGATATATTATCATATGTCGCAGTCGGTGCACGTTCCGTTGAGGATCAGCAGCACAGACTTACAATAAGCGGAATCGATATTCCCTGTGGTATGAAAAATCCTACAAGCGGAACTTTGAGCATCATGCTCAACTCCTGCATAGCCGCACAGGGAAGTCATACATTTATGTACCGTGGATGGGAAGTTAAATCTGACGGAAATCCTCTCGCACATACTATTTTAAGAGGTGCAGTAAACAAGCATGACCAGTCACTTCCTAACTATCACTATGAAGATCTTGTTTTATTGAATGAAATGTACCACAAATTAGACCTTAAAAACCCTGCCTGCATCGTTGACGCCAACCATGCAAATTCAAACAAGTGCTACTATGAGCAGCCTCGTATCGTATCTGAGGTACTCC
>JBNMLR010000421.1:0-2689 GCA_050874945.1 Butyribacter sp.
ATCAGTAACAGTTCAGCCATAAAAAATAATTGTCAATATCAGAGCTTGCTCATGATATTGACATATATATTTTTATGGCAGAATAGCCTTTCATTTCTGACATGAAGTAAACAAAAGCTGCAAAGCAGCGGCTGACAGCTAGCTGGCAGGTTTATGAATGTAAGAAATGAAAGCCTGAACTGTTAATAAGTAAAAAACAATGCGTAGAAACAGTTTTTGCTGTCTCCACACATTATTTTTCAAACCGTTATATCATTATAAACCTGATACTAGAACTCAAACTTATCTGCAAAGTAATTCTCAAGGTCTTCTATCTTGATACGCTCCTGCTCCATTGAATCTCTGTCACGGACTGTCACTGCTCCGTCCTCTACTGAGTCAAAGTCATATGTGATACAGTATGGTGTTCCGATCTCATCCTGACGGCGGTATCTCTTTCCGATGTTTCCTCTGTCATCAAATTCACAGTTGTATGTTTTGCTGAGTTTTGTATATATTTCTTCTGCCTGCTCTGAAAGTTTCTTTGAAAGCGGAAGTACAGCTACCTTTACAGGTGCGATTGCAGGATGGAAGTGCATTACTGTACGCGTATCTCCTCCCTCAAGTTCTTCCTCATCATATGCACTGCAGAGGAATGCAAGTGTCACACGGTCTGCTCCAAGTGATGGCTCGATTACATATGGGATATATTTCTCATTTGTCGAATCATCAAAGTAGCTCATGTCCTCACCTGATACATTCTGGTGCTGTGTAAGGTCATAGTCTGTACGGTCAGCTATTCCCCAAAGTTCGCCCCATCCGAATGGGAAAAGGAATTCTATATCAGATGTTGCTTTACTGTAAAAAGAAAGTTCTTCTTTCTCATGGTCACGCACACGCATCTCATCTTCCTTGATACCAAGTGTCTTAAGCCAGTTAATGCAATAATCTTTCCAATATGCAAACCACTCAAGGTCTGTGTCAGGCTTGCAGAAAAATTCAAGTTCCATCTGCTCAAACTCTCTTGTACGGAATGTAAAGTTACCCGGTGTTATCTCATTTCTGAATGACTTACCTATCTGTCCGATACCAAACGGCACTTTCTTGCGTGATGTACGCTGAACATTTTTAAAGTTTACGAAAATACCCTGTGCTGTCTCAGGACGAAGATAAACTGTATTTTTAGCATCTTCGGTAACGCCCTGGAATGTCTTGAACATAAGGTTGAACTGGCGGATTTCAGTGAAGTTGTGTTTTCCGCACGAAGGGCAGGCAATCTCATGTTCCTCAATGTACTTCTGCATTTCTTCATTCGACCAGCCGTCAACACTTCCCTCTATCTCAATGCCGTTTTCCTGCATATAGTCTTCGATAATCTTATCTGCTCTAAATCTCTCATGACAATCTTTACAATCCATAAGCGGATCTGAGAAACTTCCAAGATGACCTGATGCTACCCATGTCTGAGGGTTCATAAGGATTGCACAGTCGATTCCTACATTGTACTTGCTCTCACGGATGAATTTCTTCCACCATGCCTGTTTAACATTATTTTTAAGCTCAACACCAAGGTTTCCATAATCCCATGTATTTGCAAGTCCGCCATATATCTCTGACCCCGGATAAATAAAACCTCTTGCTTTTGCAAGTGCAACCATCTTGTCCATTGTCTTTTCCATGTCGTTTTCCTCCAATTTCTGTTAGTTCGTTTTAAATTGTTTATTACGCTCACAATAAGTAAACCATAACCATTATCGTGCGTAGTAAAACACTTATACAAAAATATACCATTGAACCTCATTTATTGCAATGTTTTCAGACAATAAAGTCCAAAGTCTTGAATTTATGCGGCAGATACCTCGCAAGATAACTTTTCATAAACCGCTTAAGTTCATCAAGTACACTGTCAGTGACCGTAAAGGCATAGAGCTTTTCAGGAGTGCTTGTAAGTATATACTGTAATGTGTATTTCGCATCCGCACTAAGCACTATCGGATATTCTTTTACAAGTTTTTTCTCCTTCGCCGCACATTCCTTACAGATAAGTCCGCCCTCAGAAAGATACACGCTATGTACTTCCTCTTTTCCGCAGCGCAGACACCTGAAAAGTTCCAGTCCCTCGCCCTCCGTCAGCATAAGACGCATCTCAAATATAACTCTTATAAGTTCAAATGATATTCTTCTGTTCTGAAGTGCACGCATTGTAAGATACATGAGCAGAAGTTCCTCCGCCGCTTCTATGCCCTCCCTTGAAAGATACTGTACCATTTCAGCAAAATATGATGCATAACACAATGCATCATAGTCTGTTGTAATCTCTTCAAAATATGTTTCAATATCTCCGCTCACCAGATTGTAAGAATTTCTTCCCTCATAAAAAGTAAACTTTCCAAATGTAAATGGAACCGTACACGCCGAAAGGGTGCTGTTCAACCTCCTGGCACCCCTTGCAAACGCCGATATACGACCTCTTTCTTTTGTGAGAACCTCCACCCTCATATCGAATTCTTTCATCGGTGATGCCGTCAGTATCATCCCTGTAAATGTAACTGTCTCTGCCATCTTCTCTTTCCTTATCAGCAATCTCACTGTCATCAAAGCTGTTTCTTATCTCAGTCCTGTACTTAAGATAATCCTCCACACTTCCCGTACTGACAAATCTCGTCCATAAATCCTCATCATGTTCCATCATCTCCATACTCATATAAAG
>JBNMLR010000422.1:0-2688 GCA_050874945.1 Butyribacter sp.
GCGTCTCTCAGTTGTTTTTCTGAAACATTCCACCACTTCACTCTGACCGCACTTTATTTCATTTATTCTTTTTTCTATTTCTTTTTCAAAATTTGCATCAGTATTTATCCTGAACACATAGCTGTCACTTCTTCGCCTGTAAGTTAGATAACCGCCATCCGTAAGTGCTTTTTTTGCAGCTTCGTACAGGTTTTTATTTTCCTCTAAACATACCATGCTGATAAGACATTTATCATTTGCCACAAGTTCTGCCTGATTTAACATATTTAATAGTGCGACAGACTTTATTATCTTTTTCATACTTTCAAAAAGCTTATCTCCATAAAAAGCCTCGCCGCCATTGTCTGCCTGTTCTTTCTCGCATTTTCTGATAAGATATTTCGCTTTTATATACTCCCTGTGGCATCTCTCATTTGATATGTCTTTTTCAAAAATATAGCCGAAATAATCAAATACCATGTCCGCCGATACAAGCGTGTCACTATTTTCGGTATGATTTTTTACAAATCTTGCAAGTGTGTTCGGCTCATCATTTGACATAAATGTAAATACCGTTCTCTCATTCTGACCTACTTTTTCACTTATTTTTACAAGTGTGTAGACAGTGAGAGGTGCAAGCGGAAAACAGCCCTTTACTATTATTTTTTCATACTCTTTTTTATCAAATATGGTGTACATATTTGTCATGTTGTATGTTCTTTCCGTAATCTTAGCGGTGTCAATTCCATACTCTTTATAATATGCCGCCATATTTTTTTCATCTTTATGGATGACATTCATCATAAGCTCATAATAATTCTGTGCATTAGTCCTGAAAACCACTTCGCTTAAGCGTCCCTCAACACCTTTAAAGGAATTTAATATCTGTGTTGACAAAAATCTTCCGTACTCTTTTATACTCTTGTGCGTCACAAAAATATGGCGTATATCAGGCTCTTTCGACGCATTGCAAAGTTCACACATTGACTGCACAAGCTCCATGTCTTTTGATGTTTCTCTGCTGTCCTCACCCTCAATAAATTTGCTGAACTCATCAAATATTATCATCATTCCGTCAAAACCGTATTTTTTGAGTTCATATGCAACATTTTCATATATCTTTGGAATATTATTTTCAAGCAGCGGATTAAACTCTCCACCTGCCGTCAATTCTTTATATATCTTCTTAAAAACTTCAAATGCCGCCGGGTTATTTTTCCGTATATCGCTCTCAAACTTTTCAATATCATATCCTGCACTCTCCAGTTCATCCGTAAATCTTACATATGTTTCAGGATAATCTGTTTTCCACGACTCCGTCTTTTTAAGCACTTCATCGTATATTGAAGCAGGCATAAGATCAGTTATTTTCTCCCTTTCTAATGCCTGAAACAATGCAAGTCTGTATGAATTTTCAAGTGATGACCTTCCAAAACTTATTATCACGGGAAGATACCTTTTTTTATCTTTTCTGCCGCATAAAATATTTTTTTCAATGCACCCGGCAAGTCTCTTATTTTGTTCTTTTATCTTTTCGTAAAATCGTTTTATCGAACTTTCCCATTTTTTGTCATTTCTGTTTTGCAAAAGTGCAAGCAGCACCAGCAAAAGATGTGATTTGCCCTTTCCATAAGGTCCTACAAGAAGTGTTGACTTATTGTTTTTCTTCTCAAATATGTTTTCTAAATATGACTCCAAAACATTTAATGTACTCTTTGCAGGTATAAATTCATCTATCTTACTTATCTTATCAATATCAAATCTTATGTTTACAGATGTCTGAAATCTCTCATCTAATTTTATGACATCTCTTAAAATCATCGGTATTCCCTCCTGAACTTTTATATGTACTCCCTAAATCTTCTGAATGAAATTTTTCGAGAGTACATTTATTTGTAAATCCGTTCCATAACTTCTTCTCTGGTTTTTATCGAACTCTCCTCAAAATAAACTGTATCAAGTCCTGCTGTTCTGTCTATTTTCAGATAACCGTCATGCTCAAGTGCATCAAGACAGTCATTTAATGTTATCCTGCTTATCCCAAATATTTTTCCGGGACTGTTTTCATCCTCCAGCAGGTTTTCAATACTTACGCTCGTTCTTCCTCTTTTCTCGATAATTCCTGCCGTTTCGAGATAGCCGCATATTCCGTACAATACGGCAAGACTGCTTATATCCTGTTCTTTTATCTCATTTCTGCCGTACTTATCATTGGTTTTTGCGAGAAGATGAAGTTCTGCAAGCGGACAGTGCATTTTTTCTTCGGGATTTCTCTCCCTGTTGTCATCAAGATACATCTGAAGAAGCACTGCACAGTCATTAGAAAGTGACTTCTCAGAATATGAACTCTGCCCATGTCCCCTCTTTTCAAGTTCATCCTCCATCATAAACTCAAACTCTCTCCTGTTAAATCTCTCCTCGCTGACGCTGTTAAAAAACAAATTCCATATGGTAGCATCTTTATAATTTGATGCAATGTTATAATGAAGCATCCAGAGCGTATCTTTATTTTCAATATATTTGTCATTTTCAAGAATCAGCTTTCCTGATTTTGAGATAAAACTTCCCTTTTTAATATCATATTTCACAGGTGACTGCTCAGCCTTTTTTACGATAAGTCCTGCTGCCGTAAGCCAGTATTTTATTGATTTTGCCATAACCGAACCAACACCTAATGCGTCTGCTCCCTCAAAATACTTTTTTGAAAAA
>JBNMLR010000423.1:0-2687 GCA_050874945.1 Butyribacter sp.
TATACATCGCAACATGGCTTATATATCCGTTGTTTCCATAAAAGAACAGATCTCCGACTCTTACATCCGATGCCTTTACCGTCTTTGTAAATGCCGCCTGTGACCTTGATACTCTCGGTACCTTGTAGCCGAAATGCTCATATATCCTCATGGTAAATCCCGAACAGTCTGTACCGTTTGTAAGGCTTGTACCACCCCAGACATATTTGTTTCCTAGAAACTTCATCGCATATGCTACAAGTTTTGAATATATCGAACCTTTACCGGAGCCTGAACCCTGCCCTGATGATGTATCAGAACTGCTGTATGTAACAGCTTTTGACAAGTCATAGTTAAACTCCAAAAAGTCTGTGTTTATAAATACATCCTGTTCATCTATCGAAAGCATTATCCAGTTATTCAAATCCTGATACATTGCTTTCTTATTTACACTTTTAAGCTGTTTTTTTCCAAATGTCTTATTAAGATTTTTCTTTATATAATTTTCAAGCCAATCTTTTTTTATATCGGAATTTCCGACTGTATATTCTTCCTCCTGCGACAATGTATCACATATTTTTGAGTCTATCGAAGGAAGTGTCCTCACATTTAAAGTCTTGGTATTGACTGTGGCTCTTAATCTTGCAACACTCTTTGCCCTCGACTTTGCCTTATCACCCGTCAAAAGATATTTCGTCAAAACATATCCTTTAACTTTTCCCGAAACGATATGTGACCATTTACCTTTTGTGTTTTTTATATCACATCCGTTGTCTTTTGTCATCTTTCCGACAACAGTCGAACTCTCTGACGCTTTCTTATGGACATTTAATGACCCGGACACATTGGCAATGCCAAGATTTTCATAATTAAATCCCGCATTGGCAAGCGTATCATATATATTTGATTTCTTTTTAACTTTATTTTTGTTATTCTTTTTCGTCTGAACCTGTGCTTTCTTCTCAACTGCCTGTTTTTTGACCGAAGCAGAATAAAATCTGTCGAGATACACTGTCATCCCTGCAAGAGAAGTCTCCCCTGTTATGGCAGCCGACTCACAGGCATCCGTCTTAAAGGAAAAAGCCATGCAAAGACTTAAAAACAGAAAAACAAAAAATTTTATCGTATTTTTTCTAAACAATATTTATCCCTCACCGCAACTGTTATTACTGCCCGTCTACGCTTTATATTATCATTTCAAGCCCACTAATATAATGTTATTGTACTACTAACCGTATATCATTTCAACATTTTTATCAGTCAGTTTAATGTCACATATCCTATGTTTAATAGCCTTTTCCAAAATATTCATAGACTTCATGCAGAAATGACAGTGAGCCAAATACAACTATCCTGCCCGTAACACCGTCTCTTAAAATGCTCGACAATGCTTCTCTTACATTCTGCTTTGCCTCAATATGTTTAATCTTGTTGTCTGATATTTCAGCGGCACATTCTGCCAGTTTTTCCGACTCAAGTCCTCTTGGTGCAGGGGCATTTATCGTATATACTCTTTTTGCACGGGGAAGTGTCGTCCTTAATATCTGCTCATAGTCCTTATCTTTAAATACACCTATTATATAAATAAATTTCTCACCCGGAAAATATGCACTCAATGAATATTTTAACAGTCTTGCCGCATCCGGATTGTGTGCACCGTCAACGATAACATAAGGGTCATGCGATACCACCTCAAATCTTGCCGGCCATCTGCACATCATAAATGCTTCTTTTACGGACTGCTTATTTATAAGCCTGAAACCTGCACCGTACAATACTTTTGCCGCTTCAAGTGCAAGTCCTGCATTGTCAAGCTGAAAAATTCCTGCCTGACTGAGTGTAAATTTCTCATTTTGATATATAAATGAAGTCCTGTCCACCGAAAATTCATATGGTCTTATATCGTCTCTTGAAAATATATTCAGATTTGCATCATGTCTCCTACAGGTATATTTCAATTCCTCAAGACATTCAGACTCAGGTTCTATAGCAACAGCAGGGACTCCATTTTTAATGATACCATATTTTTCTTTTGCTATGGCAAGGAGCGTATCACCGAGATAATCCATGTGATCCATTGAAACAGATGTTATCACTGACAGAACCGGTTTCTCTACTATGTTTGTCGCATCAAGTCTTCCACCCATTCCGGTTTCAACTATCGCAACATCGACTTTCCAGTCCGCAAACACCTTATATGCCATAACAGTCTCGATTTCAAATGCCGTAGGAGTCTTTTTTCCTTCTTTTCTTATCTCATCAGTCTTTTCGATAAGATATGTAAGATTGTCGGCAACTTCCTGTTCTGATATATATTCTTTCTGTAATCCGTATATATTTCCGGTAATCTTCTGTATCTTTTCTCTATAGTCAAATAGTGCAGGTGAGACATATCTTCCAACTGTATATCCCGACATGGCTAAGATTCCTGCAATAAAATTACCTACAGAACCCTTACCGTTTGTCCCTGCAATATGTATTATTCTCGATTTATTTTCAGGATTTCCAACTTTATCCGCTAAATATTTTATCTGTTTAAGTGAAAGGTCACTGCCAACTTCCGTCTGCAGCTTTTCTATATAATCCGTGGCTTCACGATAATTCATTTTTACCTCATTTCCAAAATAAGAAACAAAACTGTATCGGAAACTATGCACCGGCAGATATTTGTTATTATCTCAAACAAAATCTGTATTTGCCTGCCGATA
>JBNMLR010000424.1:0-2684 GCA_050874945.1 Butyribacter sp.
CCACTCACCATCATAACCATGCAGGCAATACCGTAAAACAGCAATATCATTGCAAATACTTCAAATGCCAAAAGTAAAAGACTTATCGTAAGTCCGGCATGATACATATTTCCAACGATAATATATCCCACAAATCCTATTACATATGGTATCATCAGCATAACCACACCTGAAATATAATGTGATATAAATAATGTTTCCCTCTTAATCGGCAATGAATGTATCATATACATTTCTCTTGAATTGAAAGTATATTGAAATATCACAACAGCCACTACTATCGCCATTATCAATATAAAAATCGGATTTACCAGTATATTGGTAAATGATATTAAAGTTTCTTTTATTTCACTTTTTGCATTTACGACATTTCCTGTATAGTCATGTATTATTCCATTTACACTGCTCATAAGTGGCATTATAAACACAAACAAAGATATAAATATCTCCACTGCCCATAAAGACCAGAACTGGGTCATATCTTTTTTAAAAACAGCCTTACTAAAATAAGATGTCTTTGACTTCATAATTTTCTCCTCCCAACTCATAAATAAATATTTCCTCAAGTGTAAGCGGCAAAAGATCCATAAGTATCGGATTTAATCCCATAAGCTTATCCTCCACCATTTCGGAGTCCCCTTTTACGATAAGCGTATGAACCCTACCCATAACCGAATGATTTACCACGTTTACATATTTTTCAAAATCAGGAACTTCATCAGCAAACGCTATCTGAACTTTTGATACACTTCCCTGAAGTTCAGCCAGTGAACGCTCTATTATAACTTTTCCCTTGTTCATAATCCCTACATAATCGCACACATCTTCAAGTTCCCTGAGGTTATGCGAAGATACAAGCACTGTCACTCCGTACTTAGTCACCTCATTTAAGAGAATGTTCCATATCTGCTTTCTCATGACCGGGTCAAGTCCGTCAACCGGCTCATCAAGGACAAGTATCTCCGGTCTCATGCTGACCGCAAGTAAAAATGCCGACTGTTTCTGCATACCCTTTGACATTCTCCTGACACGCATCTTTCTGTCAAGTGCCGGAAAACCGTCACAAAGTTTTTCATATAAAGCTTTGTCAAAATTTTTATAAATTCCTGCGTAATACTTCATCATGTCATCAAGGCTTGCCTGTTTAAAATAAAATACATCATCGGGAATATATGCTATTTTCTCTTTTATCCCCGGATTTTCAAAAACATTTTCACCTGCCACATTTATACTTCCGCTGTCAGGCTCAAACACGCCCGTTATATGTCTGATAAGTGTCGATTTTCCGGCACCGTTTGGTCCTACAAGACCATATACTGAGCCTTTTCTGACATGAAATGACGCATTGTCGAGAGCCTTAAAACCCTCAAAATTTTTACATACATCTTTTCCAACTATCATATTTACCTCATTTCCGTGCAATCTTTTGCACTACATCCTTGTCATGCAATTTTCCTGTCATATATCCTGCATACCACACACTTTTCAATGTATGTTCCCATTGTCTGGTTTTTACATCTTCCATACTTTATCTATAACAGAAATAATCTCGTCTTTTTTTGTCCCCATAAATTTAAGTTCCTCCGAAGCATCTGCGATTTCCTTTAAAAGTTCCTTTTTCCTCGCCGTGTTTTCCTCCGGAACACCTGCCACAAAACAACCTTTTCCTTTCACTGTATATACATAACCTTCTGCTTCCAGCTCCCTATACGCTCTCTGTATCGTGTTTGGATTAATCGTAAGCGATGTTGCCAGCTCCCTGACTGACGGCAGCTTTTCATTATTCTGCATAATCCCCTGCACGATAAGTTTTCTTATTCCATCTTTAATCTGTTCATAAATTGGTCTTGAATCACGGTAATTTATCTGAATCACTTTCTCTCACCTCCCGCCATATACGCTTCTAACGCTTATTTGCAGTTGCAGCTCCATGTTCATCCCACAAAACATTTGCCTGCAGCCATAACCCCAATCTTTTCTGATAACAAAGTCTCCCACAACCGTATTATCATCATTAACTGTATTAACATTCTTAATACAGTTAATATATTAAAACAGGCTGACATATTTGTCAACCTGTTTTTTGAAAAAATTGATTGCTTTTCTTATAACAACGAATGTTTAGCTCGAAAACTTTGTTTTCTCGCTGGTCGTTTCACTCATATAATTTTTCTGGAAAAATTGCATTCGTTGTTATGTCAGATGATAATGCACACAAGTCCGCCGTTGCTGTCATTTATTACTTTTTGTATCGTGTCCTGAAGTTTTACCTGGCTCTCGTCAGTCAGCTTATTCACTTTCGACTCAATTCCCTCCTCAACAAGCTGTCTTACTGTTTTTCCAAATATATTTGTGTCCCATATTCCCGATTGTCCGTCCTCCGAAACTATATCTTCTCCGCCTGCGATATACCTGACAAGATCCTCTGCCTGTTCCTTTGTTCCTACTATCGGAGCTATCTCCGTTTCAATGTCAGCCTGTATCAGGTGGATTGACGGACTCGTTGCTCTAAGTTTTACACCAAATTTGTTGCCATGATGTATAAGTTCCGGTTCGTCTATCTTTATATCTTCTACTGATGGAGTTATTACCCCGTAGCCTTTCCTTTTTACCTCTGCAAGCGAATCGCTTATCTTTTCTATCTCCTGCCCTTTTTTGGCAAATTCCTTTAATATATGTATAAG
>JBNMLR010000425.1:0-2673 GCA_050874945.1 Butyribacter sp.
AAATATGGATAGAAAGAAAATAATGCTTGAAAAATAAACATGGATAGAAAGAAAATAATGCTTGAAAATATAAATGTAGATAGAAAGAAAATAATGCTTGAAAATATAAACATGGATGGAAAGAAAATAATTCTCGAAAAGATAAATATGAAAAATTTAGAAATAAGCAGGAAAAAAAGACTTGCTGTTGCCGTAATGTGCATGGCATTGTGTATTACTATGCTTGCAGGCTGTGGCACGGCAAATGAAAATAAAGATAAATCAGGACAGACAACAAAAAGTGAAAGTTCAACATCAGAAAGTAAGGACTCATCGTCAGAAAGTGAAGATGTATCATCGCAAAAAGAAATTTCTGAATCGCAAAGGGAAATTTTTGCGATGGATACCTACATGACTATTAAAACTTACGGCAAACAGGCTGATGCGGCGGCAGAAGCGGCGGTAAAGGAGATTAACAGGCTCGACAAGATGTTAAGTACCGGAAAGAGTGAAAGTGAAATTGCGATATTAAATGAAAATGGAAGTGAAATCTTATCCGAGGAGACGGGAACGCTTGTTGAAAAATCATGTGAACTTTATAAGAGCACTAGAGGTGCGTTTAATATAGCCGTATATCCGCTTATGAAAGAGTGGGGATTTACCAATCAGAAATATAAAGTGCCGGATGAAAAGACGATAAGTTCTCTTCTAAAAAATATTGATGTATCTAAAATAGATTATGATAAAAAGACAAAAAAAGCAGTTCTTCCGAAAAATTATAAGATAGACCTCGGCGGCATAGCAAAGGGTTATACATCAGCAAGAGTTATGGATATATTTAAAAAGTATAAACTTGACGGAGGTATAGTTTCTCTCGGTGGAAATGTGCAGACATATGGAAAAAAGCAGGATGGAAGTCAATGGAAAGTTGCGATAGAAAACCCCGACACATCACCGCTTGATGGAGATTATCTTGGTGTTCTTGAAGTAAATGACATGGCGGTTATCACATCGGGAAGTTATGAGAGATATTTTGAGAAAGACGGAAAGCGGTATCACCATATTTTAGACCCAAAAACAGGCAGACCGGCGAATAGCGGACTTATAAGTGTTTCTATTATAAGTAAAGACGGAACACTTGCGGACGGTCTTTCAACCTCGTTATTTATAATGGGAAAAGAAAAAGGTGAGGCTTACTGGCGAAAAAACAGAGATAAATTCGATGTGGTATGGCTTGAGGAAAACGGCAGTGTGACGATAACTGATGGTATTTCCAAGATATTTACTTCTGATTTTAAATATGATGTTGTGAAGTGACAGGTATTGTTTAACACTATCAGGGAAGTCCACAAATTATATAGCGTGGAGCAATAAGTTGTGGGTGTGGATTTGCCAGTTGAAAATGTGTGTGAATATGATGCTTTTATTGATTATAAAAAAGAGATTGTTTGGAAGTGAGGAAGAGATTTGAAAGATAAGATTACGAAAAAGAATAATATTGAGGATACAGATAGAATTATGGAAAGAAATAATGCTGAAGATAAGGTTATAAGAAAGAATAATGTTGAGGATACGGGAAATGCTGCTGCGAAAAATATAACAGGAGAAGATAAGATTTTGGAAAAGATAAAAATACCAAAAAATCTTACTCAAAATCTGAAAATGCTGATTTTTATTATTCCATCCATAGTGATAGCAGGATTTTCGCTCCGTGGAATATATGTGGCAAATAATGACCTTGCACATTACAGGAAAATTGAGAAAAATATTTCAGCAGATGCGTTTAACGGAAACGATGATACTGAACAGAAATCAGAGGATAAGGCGGATACTGAAAAAACAGATACAAAGTTAAGTGATAATGATACAAAGACAAAAGTAACGGCTGTTGCTGATACAAAGAAAAAGAGTGGAAAACCTGCTGATGGAGAATTTAGCGGGGAGAGTATCTGTGAGAAATTCGGCTATACCGTAAGTCTGATGGTGAGGTTTAAAAACGGAGAGACAGTTGCGGTTTATGGAATGAAAATGTCAGGCAATACGGACAGTGCCAATAATGCATTTATGAATAAGGCATGGAGAGGAATGGTAAACAGGCTTGTGGGAAAAAATGTGTCTGATGCGGATGCGGTATCGGGAGCAACTTATTCCTCAAAAGCAATAATAAATGCCTATATGGATGCTTATAACAAGGCAGTTGCAAAAGCGGACGGAAAGACGATAAAGAAAACGACATTAAAAAAGACTTCCGTGCCTGTTTCGACAAAAAAGCCTGTGGCAATAAAAGTTGACAAAAAGAAAAAAGTGTCAAAAAGCAGTATAGCAGACGGAAATTATAAGGTCAGTGCGGTATGTGAGCCTGATGAGAATGAAGATTTTGAAAAGTATTCACTTAGTGCGGTTGTAAAATTTTCAAAAGGTAAATGTGTAAAGATAGCTGATTTCTCATCGACAGCCGAAGCAAACAGGACTTATTATATGAGAGCGGCAAATGGAACAACAGGGGTAAAGGGTGTTGTCGGACAGATAATAAACAGGCAGTC
Source organism: Butyribacter sp. (assembly GCA_050874945.1). Taxonomy (GTDB): domain Bacteria; phylum Bacillota; class Clostridia; order Lachnospirales; family Lachnospiraceae; genus Butyribacter. Next base: position 2,523 of record JBNMLR010000425.1, read on the forward strand.
ATCAGACGGGATAAGTGCGGTGTCGGGGGCAACCTGTTCATCAAAAACAATAGTGAATCTGTATCTGAAAGCACTTGAAAAGGCGGCAAAAAAAGGAGGGGTAAAACCACAAAAAACGCCTGCTCCTTCAAAAATCCCGGTTGAAGTACCT
>JBNMLR010000426.1:0-2668 GCA_050874945.1 Butyribacter sp.
CCTTAACACCCGAAAAATAATGATTTAATATCTGTCTGTAGTTAAAGCCCTGCTTTGCCATGTTGCCTGCTCCGCTCTGGCTCATGCCTGTTCCATGACCGAATCCTCCTCCGGTTATCTTAAATCCACCCGATACCGCATCTATATAAAATGCCGCACTCGGAAGCATAAAATAACCAGCCATATCGGTGCCGTATCTTCGCTTTATCGTCTCACTCACGGGAGCGAGCACTTTTCTTATATTATACTGATTACATACTTTATAAGTATTTTTATTTCCTTTTACTATTATCTCTGACGCCATTCCGCTTTTTTCACGCTTTGTTATCTCAATGCTCTTTATTTTTCCCGTAACAAAACCTGACCTTGATTTATATTTTCCGTTTTTCAGCTTAGTAAGGACATTTGCATTATTTGACAGATAACATGAGCTTAAAGCCGAGTCTATACGTTTTCTTAAACTTTTTTCTTTAATTTTTACGGACCAGCGGTACCATTCTTCTTTACTGTCATATGTAGTACAGGTATCACTGTTTATAAAGTTTCTGAAAGTCTGCTCATTTGACAGGTCATATCCTTTTATCCCTGTCTTTCTTCTGGATTTTGCCGTAATCTGAAATCTGCTGTCAAGATATGATATTTTTGACGGTGTGTTCCACACATCCTGACCGTCAGCCGTATATCCCCACGATGTCGAAAAATAGTACGCAACCACGACTTTTCCTGATTTTTTCATAACCCTCTCAAATGTCCCGTCAACAGCTTTTCTTGACCTTTTATCCTCAGGAATGTTGTTATATACCTGACACGCAACACTGTCATCAACATCTGCACCATACTCCGCATATTTTCCCGACTTCATCTGATTATATGCATAGCTTCTCGCACATACTGCCTGCGTTTTCAGTGCCTCCATAGGATTTGACGTCGACATCTCGCTTGGAATCACCGCATAAAGATACTGTTCTATAGGAAGTGTATTTGTGAGAAGAAGTCCTTTTGTTTTATATTTTATCGTCATCGTTCCGCGGTACTCAGGATGTATGCTCTGCCTTTTTATGTTGAGCACCTTTATCTTTGCACCACTGTAAGAACCGACAACTATAGTTTTCCCTTTTAATTTTTTGTCACCGGCTTTAAATACTGCCTTTTTTCCTGCCGCATAACTCTTTGTCTTATTATTTATCTTTACATAAAAACCGCTTGAAGAAGTAAGCTTTATCGTTTTATGAAACATATCTGAAAAATCGCTGTTTGTGATAAGAACTCTTATCGGCTTACTGCTCTCAGGATGCGCAGTTATATGTTCCACTGTCTTTTTCTTTTTTGTTTTATGCTTTTTACTTTTCTTTTTAGTTGTCTTGTTTTTTTTCGTATTCTTTGTCTTAGAGTTTTTATTATTGTTACCATCAGTCTTACTGTCATCTTTTTCACGGCTTATGGTATTTTGGGTCTGAGTTTTTACACTCTTCTTTTTACCGCCCAAATATCCCTCGATATAAGCCTGTAACACTACACAGATAAAAACCATGATGCTTATCACAGCTATTATGATAAGCACCTGCTTTTTATTATTTGATTTTCCCTTATTGTTCTTTTTCATCATTTCAATTCCCATCTTATTATTTTAAAATATCACTCACCGGTACACCTGATATTCATCGTCAGATATACCGATGAGAAAAGGCTATTTAGCTGCTGCCGTCGGTGTCGCTGTTGCCTCAGCTTTTAATTCCTTTTTGGTAGTTTCAAAGTCAGAGGTAAATGCCGACTCTACCATATACACTTTCTTTGTATCATCATCAATGTATGCGTATCGTCCCTCGCCTGCAACTGACTCATCTCCTGCCGTCAATGTCTTTTTATTGCCGTCCTTATCTGTAATATCGACCTGTAAAGCCGGTTCTTTAAGCCCGTACTGTGACAGATCGGTACAGTCTGATGTGACCTCGCTTGTAGCAGACATCTTTTTTACATCACTTACAAGTGTCTCTACCTTGCTCTGGTCAAGGCTGTATTTAGTGTCATCCTTTAACACCCACTTATCATTCTTTTTCACAAATGTAAGCTCTGACGTGCTGTTCTTAAAATGAAGCTCCGTAATATCTGCTGCTTTTATTGAATACAGCTCTATATTATTTTCTGCTTCTTCCTCTTTTTCACTGTTATCCTTATACTTTGTGGCTGCAAAAAAGCCGATTATCAATGCTATTAGGAGAACACATAATCCAACGATTGTCAATAGCTGTCTGTTTTTCTTTGACACTTTTCTGTCCATGTTGTTCCTCCTTTTACTTTCTTCTTCTGCTAAACCATATTGCAAAACCTGTTATAAGAAGTCCTACAGGTATGATAATGATTATTATCGCTGCCCAGAAAAGCTGTGTTCCCTGTGTGAGTGAGACATATGTGTATGAAAGACTCTTTGCACTTATCGAAGTCTCCTCAACATCTGAATCGGACAGTGACTTAACTGCATTAGTAAATAATGAACCGTTGTCAAGCTGGTTTGTTGAGATAACATCATCTGAGAACGCATATGCTGAGGCATATACAACCAGTTTTGCACTCTTATTATCATCAATCTTGTCTGTCACTGAGACACCCATGTCAAATGGTCCGTCAATATCACCTTTTTCCTTTGCTGCCTTTCCTGATGAGGTATCGA
>JBNMLR010000427.1:0-2668 GCA_050874945.1 Butyribacter sp.
AAATATTCCTTCAAAATTATATCTGGATGTTGAACTTCCTACATCAGGAAATGAAGGCACAACGATTAAATGGGAGTCCTCAGATACATCTGCTGTTTCAAATACAGGTGAGGTACAGTCTGTTACAAAAGATACAGATGTTACGCTTACTGCAACAATATCAAGTGGTTCATATTGTTCAAAGAAAACATATAAGACAACAGTAAAGGTATTATCAGATGTTGATATAAGCAAAAGTCTTGAGGCAAATTACACATTTGAAAACGGACTCAGAAATGAAGTAAATACAAGTCAGACCGGAACGGCAAAAGCACTTGGAAACGGAACAGTTCCGACCGTGGAGTACAATGTTGAAAGAACGGGTAAAGTGTTAAATCAGTATTTCGGAGCTAAGGCAGATGCAAGTTATACAGAATTTACAAATCCTCTTAAGGGAAAGAGTCTTACGGGAACCACAGTTTCTATGTGGGTAAATCTGCAAGGCTCTGACAACTATGATGCCATATGGAGCTTTTTGGATGAAGATACTACTGACGGCAAAAGCGGAAGACTCTATTTCACACCAAACACATATCTTGGATACAACGGTACAGGTGGCTGGTTTGATGTCAATCATGGAGATAATCCAACAAATAACATAGCAATAAATGAATGGCATTATGTGACAGTATCACTTGGAAATAGTGACTTTGGCATATATCTTGACGGAAAGCTTATTTGCAATAAATCGAAATATACTTCATATGCAGGTGCATCATATGCAGACACGGCATCTAATATGTTAAGTGTAATATCTTCAGCAGCTAATTTCTATCTTGGTAATGGTTCATGGTGGGGTTCAGCACCTCTTTATATGGATAATGTAAGAATATACAGTCGTGCATTGTCTGAGGAAGATGTTGCTGCATTATATAAGACGGAAAAGAATGAAACTGCAACAGCGGAAGATGCAGCTAAAAATGCTGAGCAGGCAATGAAAGATGCGAGCATACTTTATCGCAGTTATGATTATGATACGAGTGTATCTGAAGCAGGATGGTCATCAGCTAATGCAGCGGATTATTTAACGCTTGAAAATGGAAGTGAAGAGACACATAAAAAGTATGTGCAGTTTGCACCGGGAGCACAGAACTCAAGAAGTGCTTATACTTCATTTGGAAATATTACCCTGCCTGATAAATATGTAGTTGAATTTGATACTAAACTTACGGCTGGAAATGGTCAGGCTTCACAGATGGCATTGGCTACGGCAGACTATAATAAGACAAATAATGCATTGGCAAATACTTCATATCTGTGGAGTTTAGACACAACAAATTCCACAAGCTGGACAATTTCATCAGGAAGTACGGCTTCAACAGCAAAGACAGATACGGTAACTATTGCAAAAGCTACATGGACACATTTTAAGACGACTGTTGACAAGACAAACAAAAAGGTCACATTAGAGATAACGGATGCATCAGGAAAGACACTTAAGACAATGGATATTGCAATGAGCAGTATCTCAGATGTAAAAGGTTTATGGTATCTGAGTGGAAGATACCAGGGTGTTGCAGGATTTGATAATATCCGTATCTATGAATATACAAATACATATACGGTAAGCTTTAATCCGAACTATGCAGGTGCGAAAGATTCAGCGGTTTCGCAGGAATTTACATTAGGTTCATCTCAGAGTCTTAAAGCTAATACATTTAAGCGTGATGGCTATACATTTGCGGGCTGGTCTAAAACAATAAACGGAGCAGTTGACTACAAGGACGGTCAGAGTGTTACAAATCTTACGACAGAGAGAGCAGGAGTTGTAATGTTGTATGCCGTGTGGAATAAAAATGAGGTTGTTTCGACAGCTACCCCAACTCCGACAGTAAGCCCAACGGCTGCTCCAAGTCAGACACCAGGTTCAAGTCAGACACCTGCACCGGGTTCGTCAGCGACGACAAAACCGACAGATGTGCCAAGTCAGTCTCCGACAGGAAATCCGACAGAAGTACCTACACAGAACCCATCAACAGAGCCGACGGTTTCACCAAGCAATGAACCGATTGCTCCGCCGTCAGCATCACCAAGCACAGAGCCTACACAGACTCCAACGGTGGCACCTACAAAGACATCGGCAACTAAGAAGCTTAAGAGTGCGACGATCACGGTTAAGAAAGGAAAGAAGAAAGTATCTTCCGTAACCGTTAAGAGAAAGAAAACTGTTAAACTTTCAGTTTCAGTAAACTCAAAAGCAAAACTTGCAGTGGCAAAACTTTCAAAGAAGAACGCAAAGATTGTCAAAGTGACATTTAAGAAGAATAAACTTACGATAAAAGCACTTAAGAAAAAAGGAAAGGTTTCCATTAAGATAACAAGTAAAAAGACTTCTAAGTATAAGGCGGCGGCTAAGACGATTAAAGTTACCGTTAAATAGCGGAATGTTTAAAAATTTGTCATGGAACTAAAAAACAATATGGTAACAGGGATAACGACTGTTCCGGTTTGGGAAAAGTTCCACTATGAAAATATGACAGGCAATACAGTGAACAAACTCATTGTATTGCCTGTTTTGCCCTTATTTCAGAAATGAAAGGCTATTCTACCATAAAAAGGTACTTAACAATACAATGAACAAGCTCATTGTATTGCCAATTATCTTTTTATGGCTGAACTGTTACTGAAC
>JBNMLR010000428.1:0-2668 GCA_050874945.1 Butyribacter sp.
CTTTAGCTTTCCACCCTCAACTCTGCCAAAAAGACCTGTTGAAGTATAAGGCGTCTCGCCATTTTTTGAATCATCAGTATTTCCTTTCATTGTAAGTCCCGAAATACTGTGGTTGTTTCCGTCAAATATACCGCTGAATGAGCCCTGCCATTTTCCGTCAGAACCGTATCCGAAAGGAATCCAGCCAAGTTTACCGACATTTTTATCATCCTGTGCAACTTCTGAAAGGTCAATATCGCTCATAAGTTTATAATTTCCACTAAGATTTTTCCTTATCTTAATGAAATCCGCAACAGAATTTATCTCTGTATAGACAATATTTTTTTCCTGTTCCTCCTCGCTTAAAGGAATCCTCGTCGGTGTTCCCTCTGTTTCTGTCACCTGCTTATTCCAGATGGCATAGAGCGTAACCGTCGAAGTCTTTAACCTGTCAAATGCAGTAATAATATTGCTGCCGTCATCAGTCTCACTCCAGCCGGCAAAGTTATATCCGTCTTTCTCAGGCACAGGAAGTGAACCGTACTCGTGACCTATCGCCTTAGTCTTATCAGCATAGCTTGTACCAGCCGTGGCTGAGTCAAAAGAAACTGTTCCCATCTGAACTTTTGAAAACTCACATTTCAAATCACCGCCCTGAGAATTAACAGACTCAACATAATCATATGCTGCACTGTTCTCACCTGACGCATCCTTTTTTGAACTATATATAGTTATAGTTGAATCTATGCCACTAAGCATCGTACTCTGAATACTTTCAACTGTTTCAGGAATATAAAGTTCTTCTATGCTTCCGTCATCTGCAAAAACAGAATCTCCAATACTTTTAAGTCCGTATGGTAAGCTGATTTCCTTTAATCTATAATTTCTATAAAAAACACCATCCGGAAGTTCTGTAATACCATCTCCAAAAGAAACCTTTACAAGTGATGTATTACGTGAAAACGCATATGTTCCTATTGACTCAAGCCCGTCAGGAAGATTAATTTCCATAATTGCAGTATTTCCATTGAATGCTCCATTTCCAATAGATTTTAATGATTTTGGAAATTTAATCTCCGTAAAACTCATTGAAACATCCGCAACATAATTTCCAAATGCATAATCACCAATACTTGTAACTCCATCAGGTATCACAACTTTCTCAAGTGCAGCACACGCCTTACAAGTGTAATCAGGAATTTCCTTTAAACTGTGTGAAAATCTAATTTCCATAAGGTTTTCGCACCCATCAAATACAGCATTATCCATCTTTTCTACACTGTCAGGCATAACAACTTTTAATACTGTTTTATTTTCCTTAAATGCACCGTACCCTATCTCTTTTACTGTATCAGGTATTATAACAACAGGCTCATTTCCCTGATATTTTTTAAGCACACCATCCTCGATAACAAAATCGGAGTCTTCTCCCTGATAGACAAGTTCTGTCTTTTTTGCTTTCTCCCACTTTGCATAAAGCGTATAGCTGTCTTTATTTACTATTGTAGTGCTTACGACTTTTCTCTTAAATTTTTCATCAGAATACCAGCCCTTAAAAGTCCAGCCTGCAAGTTTTGGCGTAGGAAGCAGTCCAAAACTCTGTCCCTTAACAAGTTCTTTTGAAGTCTTATCGACCGTACCGCCGCTTGCATCAAAGACTGCTTTGGAATCATATGCTACTTCCTCAAATTTCCATGTATCCTGTATCTTTGTGGCATTTGAAGCATATGAACCTTTTATACCCTGAACGGTATTTTCAAGTGCACCTCCAAATTCATCCTGACATAATGCTTTTGAATGTAAAAATTCAACTGATGGCGGAATATAAAATTTTTTGGCTGTTCCTTTTATCACTTGATACTCAATATTAAGACTATCACTTTTTATCTGCTTCATAGTATCAGGAAGTATAACATTTTCAAGTGAGCCACAATGCTGAAATGTCCCATTGTTTAATACAGTAACCTTTGCAGGTATAACAACTGTTCCTTTTAAACCACTGCCATAAAATGCACCTCCACCTATATAGCGAAGACTCTCCGGAAATTCAATGGTATTCAATGCACTTGTATCATAAAATGCACCATCTCCTATATAACAAAGCCCTTCCGGAAAATTTATCTTACCAAGTTTTCCACAATATTCAAATGAACTTTTTGCAATCACTTTTATACTATCAGGCAGCTTAACCTCCGTCAGATTGCCACATGACCAAAACATTTCTCTTGCTACACTCGATATGTTTGTCTTAGATAAATCTATCATCTGCAGACTGCCGCAGGCATAAAATGCCTTGTCCCCTATCTCCTTGATACCATTTGGCATATTTATAACAGCAAGATTAGAACAATAAGCAAAACTGAAAGCATCGATTATCTGAACAGAGTCGGGCAGTATAACCTGCTCTATTGTCGTGTTCCATGTAAAGGCATAGCCATCTATCTCCTTAACCCCATCAGGCACTTTTATCACTGCCGCCGTGCCGTTAATCTTTTTTAACACACCGTCAGCCGTGATGTCAAAAGTCACTTTTGCATCTGCGTGTATCGTTGATATGCCCTGTGATACCATGCATAAAAGCATCACCGCAAAAGCCATCGCAAAATATCTGCCGACAGCAGCCACCTTTCCGTAAATTTTTTGTTTGTCCATTTTTCTTTTCTCCTTTCTATGTTGGTATTATTAGATA
>JBNMLR010000429.1:0-2664 GCA_050874945.1 Butyribacter sp.
CAGAGACAGAGAGACAACATCGAGCTTATTGCATCAGAAAACCTTGTAAGCAAAGCTGTTATGGCAGCTATGGGAAGCACACTTACAAATAAGTATGCTGAGGGTTACCCGGGAAAAAGATATTACGGCGGATGTGAGCACGTAGATGTAGTTGAAGACCTTGCAAGAGACAGAGCAATGAAGCTTTTTAACTGTACCTATGCAAATGTTCAGCCACATTCAGGCGCACAGGCAAATATGACTGTATTCTTTGCACTTATGCAGCCGGGTGATACATTTATGGGAATGAACCTTGACCACGGCGGACATCTTACACATGGAAGTCCGGTAAACTTTTCAGGAAAATATTTTAACTGTGTACCTTATGGTGTAAACAGTGACGGATATATAGATTATGATGAAGTTGAGCGTATTGCAAAAGAGTGCAAGCCAAAACTTATCGTTGCAGGTGCAAGTGCATATGCAAGAAAGATTGATTTTAAGAGATTTAGAGAAATCGCTGATGAAGTCGGTGCATACCTAATGGTAGATATGGCACATATCGCAGGTCTTGTTGCAGCAGGTTACCACGAAAGTCCTATCCCTTATGCTCATGTTACTACAACTACGACACATAAGACACTCCGTGGACCTCGTGGAGGTATGATTCTTTCAAGTAAGGAATTTGCTGAGGAGCACAAGCTTAACAAAGCATTATTTCCTGGAATACAGGGTGGTCCGCTCATGCACGTTATCGCTGCAAAAGCCGTATGTTTTAAGGAAGCTCTTGATCCATCATTTAAAGAGTATGGAAAGAACATCATCGACAATGCACAGGCACTTGCAAACGGACTTATCAAGCGTGGCATCAAAATCGTATCAGGCGGTACAGACAATCATCTTATGTTAGTTGACCTTGCAGACAAGGGACTTACCGGAAAAGAAGTTGAGAAATGGCTTGACGCTGCTCATATCACTTGCAATAAAAACACTATTCCGGATGACCCACAGTCACCTTTCGTAACAAGTGGTATCCGTCTTGGAACTGCTGCCGTATCAACAAGAGGTTTTAACACTGATGATATGGATAAGGTTGCAGAAGCTATCGCACTTATCATTGATGATCACGAAGCAAATACTGAAAAAGCAACAGCTATCGTAAAGAGCCTTACAGATAAATACCCTCTTTACGAATAAAATGTTTTTTTATAAAAATGTAAGTGGCTGTTCACACCCATAAAGTGTGAACAGCCACACTGATTGTAAGGAGGACACGGATATGGATGATTTAGAAATAGAACTTACTCCAAAACAGGAAAATTATCAAAATCTGGCTGAGACGATAATAAATAAATTTAATACAAGAGGAATCGAGGGATACTACTGCATAGACAGAGAGGAAGCAAATGCAAAAGCAAAGCGTTTTCTGACTCCGGACAGCATTATATCATGGGGCGGTTCTATGACTCTCTCGGAGATTGGTCTTATAGATGACCTTAAAGAATCTGATGATTATATCATATATGACAGGGCAGATGCTAAGACACCCGAAGAAAAAAGAGAACTTTTTGGAAAGATAGTGACATCTGACTATTATTTTATGAGTTCAAATGCCGTAACAATGGATGGTGAGCTTGTAAATGTGGACGGAGCAGGAAACAGGGCTGCCTGTCTTTGCCACGGGCCTGAAAATGTTATACTTATCGTAGGAATGAACAAGGTTGTAAAAAATGTTGACGAGGCAATATCGAGAGTAAGAAATATTGCTGCACCGCCAAATGCAGTAAGACTTTCAAAAAATACACCATGTTCAAAAATCGGAAGATGTGCAGACTGCCAGTCAGACGATTGCATCTGCTGTCAGACAGTCATAACAAGAAGGTCTGCTGTTCCGGGCAGAATAAAAGTTATACTTGTAGGCGAAGAACTTGGTTATTAGATTTGTGTCTGTGCACACCTGACACAAGTCTTATATGTGAAATATATTATATTTTACATTATGCAAAAAAATGTGTGCAGAAATAGGGATTAATATGCTTCAAAAAGAATTGATAGATAAATTACACAAAAACAGTATATTATCTGCTGACGAATTTTATAAACTGCTTTCAGAGCATGATGAGGAGGACTCCGAATATCTTTTTGGTCTTGCGAGAAAAGTAAGAGAAAACATATATGGAAAAGATGTTTATATAAGAGGACTTATAGAGTTTAGTAACTATTGCCGCAATGACTGCTATTACTGTGGTATCAGAAAAAGCAACAAAAACGCACCAAGATACAGGCTTAGCGAGAAAGAGATACTTGAGTGTGCCGATGAGGGTTACAGGCTCGGATTTAGAACTTTTGTCCTGCAGGGCGGTGAAGATATGTTCTTCACTACTGAAAAGATAGCCGATATAGTAAGAAACATAAAAGAGCGTCACAGTGATTGTGCGGTGACTTTATCAGTAGGTGAAAGAGATTATGACACATACAAATACTGGTTTGATGCCGGGGCTGACAGATACCTTTTAAGACATGAGACAGCCACCGATGAACACTATAGAAAACTTCATCCTGACGAACTTTCACTTGAAAATAGGAAAAAATGTCTTTTTGACTTAAAAGAGATAGGTTATCAGGTCGGTGCGGGATTTATGGTTGGTTCGCCTTATCAGACAACAGAGTATCTTGTAAATGACC
>JBNMLR010000430.1:0-2664 GCA_050874945.1 Butyribacter sp.
GATATAAAAAGCACATCAATAACACCGGATAAAAAGTTCCGCAGACATGACAAGTCTGATAAACCAAACAACAGACCGTCACTTATAAAAAGATGCCTGCCACTCACAGGACTCCCACTTATAAATGCCGCCGCAATCCTCATACTCGTGCTTGCTGTCGGATTTGGTGCTGCCGCCGCAACATCCGGCAAACTTCACAACTGGATTTTTACGGCATTTTCAAAACAGGACATACAAAAAGCCGAACTCAACACATCTGACCCCGACAAAACTTCTTCTGATAACGGACAGAATACGGCTTCAAATCCTGATAATAACGTAGATATAAAAGCCGACAAAAATAACCATATATCTCTTGGCAAAAATATCAACCTTGTCGGAGATAAAGAAAGTTTCATATACAAATATCACAAAAAAGGCGACGACGAGATAGTAGACGATGTATATTCCATTCAGGAAAACGGTCTGTCAAAACTTGCGATAAAAACCTTTTCAGGTACTTATTATGGAAGCAGCTTTTCTTTTGATTATTCTATTATAAATAAAGAAATATTTGCATTTAACCAAACCGGAACTTTAGATGGTGTAGACTCTGTCATGGACGGCGATACTGTTTATGCCTATTTCTCAAAAATCAAAGGTGATACTGTCATAAAAAGCAGTGTCGCAAAGCTGAACCTTAAAACAGGAACAATAGACAAATTTACGGGTGATAACAAAATATGCAACACTAAAATGTCTCCAAACGGAAAAATGATTTTGTTTAATTACCGTGCCGAGGGATACTGGACTGCCTTAGACACATCGACAGGCAAAGAGATAAAAATTCCCGGCATAAACGGATACAATCACACGAGCGAGATAACCTTTATTGACGATTACCATATACTTTCACTCTCAATAACCCCTACCGGAAGCAGTGAGCAGGTTTGCACAAACCTTATAGACCTCACAACCGGAAAGACTCTGCACACTTACAAGGACTATGGAGAAATAAATGTCTTATGGAATTATAAATATAATGGAAAAAATAAATCATTGAAAGTTTACAATATAACAAATAAAAACAATTTCACAATTCCTGACATGAAACCGGAGGATACAACTATAGCTCATGCAAACGGAAACTATGTACTTTTCGGTGACCTCGAGGAGCCTGACAAATTCTGTCTTTGCAACCTTGACACACATAAATATATTAAGTTTACGATACCAAAAGAACTTCGTTCAGATATAGAAATGTACCTCTCCGCCGTTAAAAGCAAAATGCTCATAACAGACGGAAAAGATGCATATCTTGTGCAGTGCCCGTAAACATATATCTATTTATTTCTTTCCTTTGCAAGATACTTTGACTCTTTTCCTGTCATATGCTCTATCTCTATACATATGACACACAATGCCTGTAGCTCAGAATCTATCTCCTTTTGCATTTCTGCTTCAAAGCCGGGACGGTACTTCTGAGCTATAAGTTTTGTAAGTCTTATCTTTTCGTCCATGTCCTCAACAATCTTTGCTCTGCCAAAAACGATAACGCTTCTGAAATTTGTGGCATAAAGTTCAGGTACTACCTTATCATCACCTATGACGGTAAATGATACCTTATCATTTTTCTTTATCGCATCTATCTTATGACCTGTCTTTGCACCATGAAAAAATATCTTTCCATCTTCATATCCATAACTTAATGGAACTGCATACGGATAATCATCATCACCGGATACAGCCATAATTCCGTTTGACGCATTTTTTAATATCTCTACACATTCTTCCTCAGGTAAATACTGATTTTTTCTTCTCATTTCTCTAAACATGGTTTTCTTCCTTTCTGACATAATACAATATAAATCAACATAATAAAAATAGCACTAATATAATCTTTTTTCAATTCCAAAGCCAATATTTTTAATGCTATTTTCATTAAAAAAGGACAGCTATCTCTAACTGTCCTTTTGCTTTTTAATCAAGTTCAAACATCTGTTTTTTAATCATATTAAGTGTTGTATAACCGGGTTCTTTAACATCCTTACTCGTCAGTTTAAATATTATCTTACAATGTGATGCACTGCTTAGATACTTCTTCGGATAGTCAAAGCAGTATATATGGTCACGGCTTAATGTGTACGATTTAGACGCATTTTCACTTATACTCTTACCTGTATCTTTTCTGTATATCTTATCACCTGTGATATAACTGCCTGCATCTCCGCTTTCTGTTCCATCATCTGCGGGATAATATATCGAACAGGTAAATTCAGAACTGGAAAGGTTTTCATCCGTAGGTCTGAAGTAAACTCTTATCATTCCATCAGATTTCTTTCCGTATTCTTCCTCTGCTGTTATCTGGTATGTCCTGCTGCTTTCATCTGTCAGTTCCGCATTTTGAACCTCAACATACGGACTCTGATAAGATGCTCTGTATGCAGCTATCATTGTATTCACAAAAAGTTTTGCCTCCATGTCATTTGTTACTGTCGAATGACCTACACTTGAATAAAATACATTTCCTTTACTGTAAATATAATAATTGTTTGCCGTATCATTAGGTGACACACCATAAGCGTGCACACTCTGATTAGTATATCTTGGATTATTATTTTTTTCATCGTCGGCTAATGTGTACCACACCGTAACCTCAGGATCCCCCATATTAAGCTGGTAATA
>JBNMLR010000431.1:0-2661 GCA_050874945.1 Butyribacter sp.
AACCACTGCTTGAAATGGGGAACTCACTTTGACTTAGCTAATAAGCGTGACAGAGTCGAGGAGTTAGAACACACCATGGAGGAGCCGGGATTTTGGGATGACCCGAATAAATCGGCAGCAGTTGTTCAGGATTGTAAAAAGTTAAAGACGGTTATCGAGAGATACGAGAAACTTTGCAATGACAAAGATGACATACTTACACTTATAGATATAGCCGAGGAGGAAAATGATGCAAGTCTTCTGCCTGAGGTAGAGGAGGCATTTAATGCCTTTGAGGAAGAATATAATGCACTCAGGATAGAGACATTATTAAGCGGTGAGTACGATAAATGCAATGCAATACTTACGCTTCATGCAGGAGCAGGCGGAACAGAGAGCTGTGACTGGGCGAGTATGCTATGCAGGATGTACCAGCGATGGGCTGAGAAGAAAGGTTTCAATGTCGAGATGATAGATTTTCTTGACGGTGATGAAGCCGGCTACAAATCAGTCACATTGCAGATAGACGGCGAAAATGCATACGGTTATCTGAAATCAGAACACGGTGTGCACCGTCTTGTAAGGATTTCTCCGTTCAATGCGGCAGGAAAGAGACAGACTTCTTTTGTATCATGTGATGTGATGCCTGATATAGAGGAGGATCTTGATGTTGAGATTGCAGATGATGACATCAGGATAGATACATATCGTTCAAGTGGTGCGGGCGGACAGCATATTAACAAGACCTCATCGGCAATACGAATCACGCATTTCCCAACGGGAATCGTGGTACAGTGTCAGAATGAGCGTTCACAGCATATGAATAAAGATAAAGCCATGCAGATGCTCAAGGCAAAACTCTATATGCTTAAACAGCAGGAGCAGCTTGAAAAGGCGAGCGGTATCCGTGGCGAGGTCAAGGATAACGGCTGGGGCAGTCAGATTCGTTCATATGTAATGCAGCCTTACACTATGGTAAAAGACAACAGAACAGGTCAGGAAGTAAGTAATGTGGCAGGAGTGCTGGATGGAAATCTTGATCCGTTTATAAATGCATATCTTGCATGGATTACATCGACAGACAAACAGAACTAAGAGATGGAGGATGAGATGGTAAAAGTAGGAATATTAGGATATGGTACAGTAGGTTCAGGTGTCTTTGAAATCTTAGATAAAAACAGTAAGATAATCTCAAAGAGAGCAGGTCAGGATATAGAAGTAAAATATGTACTTGACCTCAGAGATTTTCCGGGAGATCCGGCAGAAAAATACGTTGTGCATGATTTCTCAATCCTTGAAAATGATGATGAAGTAAAGATTGTTGTTGAGACAATGGGAGGACTTCATCCTGCATATGAATTTGTTAAGGCAAGTCTCCTCAAAGGAAAAAATGTCGTAACATCAAACAAAGCACTTGTTGCTGCATTTGGTACCGAACTTTTACAGATTGCAAGAGATAAAAACGTAAACTTTTTATTTGAAGCAAGTGTAGGCGGTGGTATTCCTATCATAAGACCACTTCAGACATCTTTAGCTCCTGATGAGATAGATGAGATTTCAGGTATCTTAAACGGTACTACAAACTTTATCCTTACTGAAATGACGGAAAACGGTTCTGACTTCGACTCAGTTCTTAAGGATGCACAGGCAAAAGGATATGCAGAAGCAGATCCGACTGCAGATGTTGAGGGATATGATGCGTGCCGTAAGATTGCAATTCTCACATCACTTGCATATGGAAAGCAGCTTGACTTTGAGGATATTTACACAGAGGGTATCACAAAGATAACTGACAGGGATATAAACTATGCGTCAAAGCTTAAGGCAAAAGTTAAGATATTTGGTTCGAGCAAATTAGTGGGAGATAAAGTGAGTGCAATGGTGGCACCAAAACTTATCACACATGACCATCCGCTCTACAGTGTTGACGGAGTGTTCAACGCTATCCTTGTAAAAGGAAATATGGTCGGTGATGTAATGTTTTATGGTCAGGGAGCAGGCAAACTTGCAACGGCAAGTGCAGTTGTCTCTGATATTATGGAAGCATCAGAAAATCTTGACAACAACATCAATGTCATCTGGTCAGATGAGAAACTTGAACTTATGCCGATGGACGAAGTAGTTTCTAAATTCTTTGTAAGAGTATCAGGAAACAAGGCTGATAACGAAGCAAAGATAAAAGAATTATTCGGGGAAGTTGAGTTTGTTGATGCAGGTTATGATGATGAGACAGGTTTTGTAACAAAAGACATCACTGAAGCAGTATATGAAAATGCTGCAAAAGAGATTGGCAGTGTTATAAATAAGATTCGTTTTGATGCGTAAAACATACAAAATAGTTAGCACGGAAAAATTTAATCGTTTATATATCTACAACAGGCGGCTATTTTATAGCCGTCTGTTGTGTGTTTAGAGAAAAAAGTGTTTCCTGTTACATATAGGTGCGAACAGGAACATTGTTTATGGGCAGAAAACGTGCATGGAAATGGAGATTATCATGGATAATAAATTAGATATTGCGGCAAAGATTGCCGAGGAACTTGGGATAAAAAAATGGCAGGTAGAAGCCGTTATCAAACTTATAGATGAGGGAAACACGATTCCTTTTATTGCAAGATACAGAAAAGAGGCACACGGTTCTCTTGATGATGAGCAGCTTAGAAATCTTAATGAGAGACTGAC
>JBNMLR010000432.1:0-2660 GCA_050874945.1 Butyribacter sp.
GACTCTCGCTATGAGTCCGCTCGTATTAAACGGCTTAGTGACATAATCGTCCGCACCGTTTACAAGTCCCGATACTTTGTCGCTCTCACTGTCTTTTGCACTCAACATAATTATTGGAATCGTGCTTGTCTGCCTTATCTTTGCACAAACCTCGTTTCCATCTATTCCGGGCATCATTATGTCAAGAATAGCAAGGTCAATCTCTTCAGTGTCAAATATATCCAACGCTTCTTTCCCATTATACGCTTTAAAAACCTGATAGCCATCACCCTTTAAATGTATCTCTACCAGATCTGCTATCTCGTGGTCATCATCGACCATTAAAATCTTTCCCTCTGCCATATCAGCCTCCTCTCCGGACAATACAAAATGCACATTTTATCTTTACATATGTAAGCTACCTGTCTGTCGCATCAGCAATAACATATTGACACTTATCAGATAACCTGTATAAATAATAACACATTGACTGTCCTTAAATCCTTACTTTTTTCTTAATATTTGCCTGCATTATAACAGTTCAGTCATAAAAAATAACCTGTAATACAATGATATTATTCTTTGTATCGTTATCATAATTTTAACCGCTTTTAAAATACCATGCAGGCAGGCGGATATTTTAAATCTGCTCTGATACCTGCCTGATGGTGTAAAATTTTAAAGGGCTGCCGCAATAACGAAACTTCATACAGGATATATAAATATTTACCATCAAATATCCGTATAAAATTTTTACTGCGACAGCCCCTTTTATTTCTGCATCAGATTATTTTTGTAAAATCAGTTTCGCAATGTGATATATTTTTCTTTATATATCCATAACCTTATTGCAACTACCTGTTACTTTTTAGCAGCTCTCATCTTTCATTGTGAGCTGTAATTCTTTCATTGCTTTTGTGTCAATCTTTGGTGTTGAACGCTCTTTCAATGACTCATACACCTTTGGCACCATAATACTCTTGTATGCCGGTCTTATTATCTTGTCGACATTTATAAGTTCTTCCATACGGTGTGCACTCCAGCCGACGATACGCGCCATTGCAAATATAGGTGTGAACAATTCCTGTGGGATTCCAAGCATTGTATAAACAAATCCGCTGTAGAAATCGACATTTGCACTTACACCTTTGTAGATGGCACATTCCTCACCGATAACCTCCGGTGCTATTCTCTCTATCATTGAATAAAGTTCAAATTCTTTCTTCTGGTGCTTTTCATTTGCAAGCATCTCAACGAACTGCTTAAATGCTACCGCTCTAGGGTCTGATATTGAATATACCGCATGACCCATACCGTAGATAAGACCTCTCTTGTCAAATGCTTCTTTGCGGACAAGTTTCTTAAGGTATGCTCTTACTTCGTCCTCGTCAGTCGTATCTTTAACATTTGCCTTAAGGTCCTGCATCATCTCAACAACCTTGATGTTTGCACCACCGTGCTTAGGTCCTTTGAGTGATGAAAGTGCTGCCGCGATAACAGAATATGTATCTGAACCGGCAGATGTTACTACCCTCGTTGTGAATGTTGAGTTGTTTCCACCACCATGCTCCATATGAAGCACAAGTGCAAGGTCAAGAACTTTTGCTTCAACATCAGTATATTCCTTATTTGGTCTGAGCATACGGAGAATATTTTCTGCTGCTGAAAGTTCATCCGATGGTCTGTGGATATAAAAACTCTCGTCACACTCGTAATGATTATATGCGTGATAGCCATATACGGCAAGCATCGGAAATACACTTATGAGCATAATACTCTGGCTGAGCACATTCTCAAGTGAATTGTCAGTAACTTTATCATCGTAAGAAGCAAGTGTGAGCACACTCTTTGTCAGCGAATTCATAATATCCTTTGACGGTGCTTTCATGATTACGTCCCTCACGAAGTTCGTAGGAAGACGCCTGTTCTTTGCAAGTACATTCTGAAATTCTTTAAGCTGAGTGTCTGTAGGCAGTTCACCAAATAACAGCAGATAAGCTGTCTCCTCAAATCCAAATCTTTTATCCTGTCTGAAACCTTTTGTCAGGTCATAGATATTGTAACCTCTGTAAAAAAGCTGTCCCTCACATGGAATTACCCTGTCACCGTCCATCTCAGTAGCTTTGATAAGGGATATATTTGTTATTCCCGATAATACTCCCTTTCCGTTTTTATCCCTGAGTCCCCTCTTTACGCCAAATTCATCGAAAAGTTTTCCATCAATGGAGTTGTTTTCAACACATATTTTTTTATAACGCTTTGCGTATTCCTCCATCATCTGTTCGTGACTTCCCTGAAGTATTCCATCCTGCATATATCACTCATCCCTTTCTCTTTATTTTTGTCATATCTGGGTATCTGCGAACCTACCAGAACATTCTGCTAAATAATACAGCTATTACAACCGGTGTACTGTACCGCTTATATTATAATCTGTTACAGTTTCGCATCTACTTAATTGTCATCATTATTAAATTATAACTCAATTCAATAATAGCTGTCAAATTTGTCTGACATCTTTTAATAAACTTTTCATAATTAGCAAACTGCACACGAAGCCAAAGGTTCAAAAATTTCTGAGCACTTTGTTTTACGGTCGGTGCATAGCACTATGAACCGGAAATTTTATATCAATCTCTGCGTCAAAGTAGCCACAGCGAAAATAATTCCATCAAAGGCAC
>JBNMLR010000433.1:0-2657 GCA_050874945.1 Butyribacter sp.
GGTCAGTGCGGTATGTGAGCCTGATGAGAATGAAGATTTTGAAAAGTATTCACTTAGTGCGGTTGTAAAATTTTCAAAAGGAAAATGTGTAAAGATAGCTGATTTCTCATCGACAGCCGAAGCAAACAAGACTTATTATATGAGAGCGGCAAATGGAACAACTGGTGTAAAGGGTGTTGTCGGACAGATAATAAACAGGCAGTCATCAGACGGGATAAGTGCGGTATCGGGGGCAACCTGTTCCTCAAAAACAATAGTGAATCTGTATCTGAAAGCACTTGAAAAGGCGGCAAAAAAAGGAGGGGTAAAACCACAAAAAACGCCTGCTCCTTCAAAAATCCCGGTTGAAGTACCTACACCGACAGATACGGCGGTACCATCAAATACGGGAAATCCCTTACAGACAGATGTGCCGGCTTCTTCCAATCCTGCAACATCGTCTGAACCTATGGCAAGCAGTACACCGCAGAATACAACTTCACCTGAACCGTCAATTCTGCTTAGAAGCGGTACATATTCTAAAGTGGCAACGGTATATCCTGACGAGTCGAAAGCTTTCAGGGAATATACGATTTCAGCAGATTTATTATTTAATGACAATCATTTTGCAGGATTTACAAATGTGGTTCTCTCAGATGAGACAAACAGATTTTACTATAATAAATCGGTAAACGGAACAAAGAAATATCCGGGACTTCTGACCCAGATAAATGCTGCGTTAAATGGCGAATTTGATGCGGTATCAGGTGCGACCTGCACATCAAAGGCTCTTATTGCCATGTATCGTGAGGCATTTGATGAAGCTGTGATAAAATAAAAATACCTGTGATAAAATACGATAGAAATACAGGTATTGACCGGGCGGAAAATGAGGTAGATTTCTTCGTTGAAAGTCAAAAAGACGGATATTTAGAAAGAGTTTGATAAATAAAAAAGGCGGTAAACTGATGAAAGTTTTTATTATAAAAAGTGTTAATCTTCTGATTGTTGCAGGGATAATAGCTTTATACTGCGTAAATGTGCAGAAAGTCGGTGAGGAGAAAAAAGCCATAGCCGAAAAAACAGGCAAAAAAGAGGTTGTCAGTAGTGCTGATAACAGTACATATTTTGCTGATGACGGTATATATGAGGGCAGCGGAGACGGATTTGGAGGAGAGATAAAAGTCCGTCTTACCGTAAAAGACAATAAACTTGAAAAAGTCGAGATATTATCGGCTGAAAACGAGACAAAAGATTATCTTGAGTCGGCAAAAAAAATACTTGCTGATGCTGTCGACAAGCAGTCGGTCGATGTTGACACGGTATCGGGAGCGACATTGTCCTCGAACGGTATTATAAATGCGATGAAAGATGCCATCAAAAACGGAAAGAAAAAATAGTAACGATTTACGGAAAGGTAAAAGTTTAGAAATAATGAATGTTAAAGAAAAGTTAAGGAATTTAAAGATTTTCAGGGTGATAGTCCAGATAATATTTTTTATATTTATGCCGTCACTTTTTTCACAGGCATTTGCAGGTGTGAAAGAAGCGGTGGCACTGATAGGAAAAGGCGAAAATCTCATTTTATCTGATTTTGTGATAAAGTTATTTGTATTATGTGCTGTCACGATTATATTTGGCAGGATATTTTGTGGATTTGTATGTTCATTTGGTGCTATCGGAGACTGGTTTTATATGCTCTCAGAATTTATCCAGAAAAAGACAGGCAGAAAATTACCCGTCATACCGTCAAAATGGCAGGTTCATATGCAAAAATTAAAATATGTTGTGCTGATTTGTGTCATTGGAATTTGCTTTTTAGGAAAAGGAGAGTATGTTACAAAGTACAGTCCGTGGACGGTATTTTCTCTTATAACGAGCAGAAACTTTAAACTCGGTGCATATATTACCGCAGTTGTGCTGTTATTATTGATAATAGCAGGGATGATGCTAAAAGAAAGATTTTTCTGCCAGTTTCTCTGCCCTCTCGGAGCGGTATTTTCACTTCTTCCAAAACTTCCGATATTTCATGTTAAAAAGAAAGGGCAGCAGTGCTTTGGCGGTTGTAGTGCCTGCACAAACAGATGCCCCGTTCATTTAAAATATGATGATGCAGGAATGAGGGACGGAGAGTGTATAAGCTGTGGCAGATGCTTTGTTGTGTGTCCGCACAGGATAAAAAAGAATAAGTAAGCTGTCAAATTTTATCCGTGCCGAAAATCATAAAAATGTGCATATATATCTGGAAAATGAATATGATTTATAAAATTATGGGATAATGTTATAAATCTTGGAGGGGAAATATGCTAAATTATATATGGGCATTTATGATTCTTGGGGGAATATCATATGGTCTTGCAAACGGAAAAGCACAGGCTTTGTCTGATGTTATCATAGAGAGTGCAGGCGAAGCTGTCTCATTGTCAATAACAATGCTTGGTGTAATGGCAATGTGGTGCGGAATCATGGAAGTTGCAAGGCAGTCAGGTCTTATGGATAGAATGACAAAATTTTTGTCACCTGTCGTTCATTTTCTGTTTCCTGATATTGACAGAAAGCATATTGTCAATGAATATATAACCGCAAATATGGTTGCAAATATTTTAGGACTTGGCTGGGCGGCAACACCAATGGGACTTAAGGCAATCAAGGAAATGGCAGAGATTGAGAGAGCAAGA
>JBNMLR010000434.1:0-2654 GCA_050874945.1 Butyribacter sp.
CATCAAGCCTGCCCGCTTCACACACGAGATTATATTCAACAAGTTTATTCACGGCATGGTCGGTCTTTACACCTCTTATATGCTCTATCTCCATTTTTGTGACCGGCTGCTTATATGCTATTATAGATAAAGTCTCAAGTAACACATCCGTCAAAACCTGCTTTTTAGGGACATGAGCTATGCGGACAAGTGATTCATACGCCTCCGGTTTTGAACACATCTGAAACGCCCCGTCAAGCTCTATTATCTGTATTCCTCTGTTGTTTTCTGAATAATTATCCATCATATTATGTATAACTTTACGGCAGGTATCTTCATCCTGTCCGGTCGCAAGTGCTATCCTGCTAACTTCGACAGCCTCACCCATAACAAACAAAATCGCTTCTATATTTGCTTCTAACTCCGATAACGTCATTTCTACAGCCATATTATTCCTCATTTCTGCACACATTCTTTGTGTATAGTGAAAAAATCCTGCATACATGAATTTCCACACTAATTTTCCATGCCTGTTAAAGCGTAAACTTACATATTTTCATAAGCCATTCATAAACAACAATCCAAAAATCACTCTGCTTTTGATATGATAATCATTTCTAAACGGTACGAAAATCACTCTGCACTTGACGGTATATACTCAACATCAGGTGCAAGACTATTATATGTTATCTTTATATCGTCAAAAATCTTTTCCTGAACGATAAGCAGCTTTCCGACTTTCATAAGTTCAAGTATTCCAAGGAAAGTGACTATCACCATAGTCTTTCCCGGATTTTTCTCAAGCATCGTCCTGAAACTGAAACTTTTATGTCTCATCGCATACTCCTCAATATAGAGCATCCTGTCCTGCAAACTTACAGTTTCTTTTTTTATCTGACCGAATTTACTCCTTATGGGGTCTATCTTGTCTATCTGTTTCTTCATAACATCGTTAAAAATGCTGCGAAGCCTTGCAAGTGTAATATCTCCCAAAAGTTCAGATACATCTACTGTTTCCTTATAGTCTGCTATTTCCTTTGGAATCGTAGGTTTTTTATAAAGCAGTTTTTCTGCATCCATCTGTTTATCCTTAAGCTCGTATGATGCGTACTTAAATGTCTTATACTCCAAAAGCCTTTCGACAAGTTCTGCCCTCGGATCTATCTCCTCTCCGTCCTCGTCGACCTGAACAGGAAGAAGCATCTTGGATTTAATCTTAAGAAGTGTCGCCGCCATAACAAGGAAATCACTCATAACACCCATATCGTCAGTCTCAGATGCCGACAATATCTCCATATACTGTCTTGTTATCTCTGCGATAGGTATATCAAAAATATCTATTTTATTTTTTTCTATCAGATGTAACAACAGATCAAGAGGTCCGTCAAACACTTCCAGTTTTACAGATATACTACTCATTTTTCTCATGTCTCCTTTTAAGACTATAATCATTGTTAGTCACAAAACAGTTGTAAACAGCGACAAAAATTTTATCATGCTCATATATCCTGTATTTATCAGATTAAGAATAAGCGTCAATATAAGAAGAAGTTTTATCGGAGTATCCGCTTTTATTATTCCAAGATATATCCTTGCAGATTTTCCTGCTATTATGTGCCCCATATCAAATGTTGATATAGGAAAAAGATTTACGATAAAATAATCAAAACTGAGCATCTGCATATACTGCCAGAACAGCACCCCCGCCCTGCCTGATACAGAACTGTTCAGTGCAGCGGTGACATCCGCATCAGTACCATAAATGACATGACTCATTCCCGCAGTTCCGAAAAATATCGCTGCAAGAAGCACCAAACCGCTTATTCCTATTATAAGATTTGTTTTCTTATCTCTTATCCTGAACATAAACGGTTTGGAAACAGGGACATAACAGGTCACTGCTAACAACAGTCCCAACGGGTCTACATAACGCCATAGTTTCCATATACCTCTGCGTTTTATGTTTTGCTTATTGATTTCTTTTCCACGCAGCAGCACAAATATGATAGCTTTAAACAGTTCATGAACCACCATCAAAAGTGCTGCAGCCGTCAGACATATCACAATCTCCAATATCAGTCTTTTCACATTCTACCTTCTTATTTATAATAATCAAACTGAAGGTCATACATTGCAACTGTATCGCCCTCCTCAATTCCCATTGCTTCAAGGTCATCAAGTATTCCGCTTGTCTTGAGGAATTTCTGGAAGAACTGGAAACCTTTCTCAGAATCAAGGTTTGTATAGCCGAGCATCTTCTCAATACGAGGTCCCTCTACATTGTAAACCTTATTTTTCTCATCATAAGTTACAGTATATGGCTCATCCTCAAATTCCATCTCATCAAATGAAAATTCTTTTTCAAATACAGTCGGTTCATCAGGCATCTCATCAAGAAGTGATTTTACATAGTAAAGAAGTTCTTTGACACCCTTGCCGCTCACGGCAGATATAGGAAATACTTTTATTCCCTTTGGCTCAAATTCCTCTTTAAGAAGAGAGATAACAGTGTCTTCTTCCGTACCGTAAAATACATCACACTTATTTGCTGCGATTACCTGTGGTCGTTTTATAAGGTCATCATTATATCTTGCAAGTTCGTTGTTTATTACATTTATATCATTGAGCGGATCTCTGCCCTCTGTCGAAGCCGCATCAACCATATGGATAAATAC
>JBNMLR010000435.1:0-2651 GCA_050874945.1 Butyribacter sp.
ATCATGCCGCGGTAAACGATCTTTCATTTACTGTTGAGACAGGAAAAGTTGTTGGATTTCTCGGACCTAACGGTGCAGGAAAATCAACAACGATGAATATGATAACAGGTTATATAGCACCGACGGAGGGAGAAGTCCTTATCGACGGTATAGATATTATGGATGAACCTGAACTTGCAAAGAAAAATATAGGCTATCTTCCGGAGATACCACCGCTTTATCCTGATTTAAAGGTGAGAGAATATCTTTCATTTGTGGCGGAACTTAAGAAAGTTCCTAAAAAAGAGAGAGACATAGAGGTTCATAAGATAATGTCAAAGACAAAGACTCTTGATGTTTCTGAAAGACTTGTAAAACATTTATCAAAAGGTTATAAACAGAGAGTCGGACTTGCGGGAGCAATGATGGGAAATCCTGATATTCTTATCCTTGATGAGCCGACGGTAGGTCTTGATCCGAGCCAGATAATCGAGATGCGTGAACTTATCAGGGAACTCAGTAAAAATCATACGGTTCTTTTAAGTTCACATATCATGCAGGAGATTAGTGCCGTCTGTGATGAGATTATCATTATAAATGAAGGAAAGATGATAACAAAAGATACACCTGAAAACATTACAAAGAAAATGGTAGATACAAATGGTGTTCATGTTGTTGTAAAAGGCGATAAAACAAAACTTAAAGAGGCACTTAGAACTGTTTCGGGTATCAAAAACGTATCTTATGACAATGACAAAGATACAGAGGAGAACACGACAGGTCTTACTATTTACTGTGCAGAGGACGAGGATATAAGAGTGGAACTGTTCTATGCACTTGCAAAGGCAGAGTGTCCGCTTATCGAGATGAATAAACTTGATACCTCACTTGAGGATGCGTTCCTTGCACTTACAAGGGGAGGCTCAAAGCAGTATGGCGGCAGAAAACTCAAAAAATTAAAGAGTGAAAAGAAAGATAATGCTCAAGCGGAAGATGAAAAGCAAAACGAAAATGAGGTTAAGGTTCAAGAAGATATTGAAACAGAAAAAAATGCTGATATTAACGGAGAGCAGAATGTATCTGAAACTGAAAAACAGTCTTTGGATGTGAAAGGAGGAGAAAAATAATGCTTGCAATATATAAGAAAGAGTTAAGACAATATTTTAATTCAATGATAGGTTTTGTATTTCTTGCATTTTTCCTCGTTATCATAGGAATATATACATGGGCATACAATCTGTCAAGCGGACTTGGAAATTTTGAGGTTACGCTCGGTGGTATATCATTTATGTATGTTTTACTTGTACCTATACTTACGATGCGTATAGTTGCCGAGGAAAACAGGCAGAAAACGGATCAGCTTCTCTATACTGCACCGGTATCGCTCACAAAGATAATCGTTGGCAAATATTTTGCGGTTCTGACACTGTTTTCATGTGCATTTATTCCGATATGTATATATCCGCTCATCATTCATATGTATGGAACTGATGTAAGACTTGCACCTGCATACAGCAGTATCATAGGATTTTATCTTTTGGGTGCAGCCACGATTGCAATAGGGCTTTTTATCTCATCACTCACGGAGAGTCAGGTTATTGCAGCAGTTGTAAGTTTTATAACACTTCTTCTCACATTCCTTTTAAGCAATATCACCGGTATGCTTCCGACAGAAGCAATATCACAGTGCGTTATGATAGCGGTACTCTGGCTTGTCATATGTCTTGTTTTTTATCATATGATGAATAATGTAACTGTCCTTGTTATGATGGCAGTTATCGGAGAAGCAGCAATATGGATAATCTATGCGGTAAAATCTTCATTATATGAAAGCCTGCTTACAAACATATTAAATACGCTTGCCCTGTCAACAAGATTTGATGATTTCAGTCTTGGAATTTTAAATTATGATGCGATAGTATATTATGTTTCGATAGCATTTTTATTTGTATTTTTAACTATCCAGATGATAAAGAAAAAGCGTTTTAATTAGAAAGGAGCAGCAAAATGAGTAGAGGATTAAAAACAGCAAAAATTAAAAAAAGCTCCGGAGGAATTAAAAAATCATTTACAAACAAAAAATTTAAGTCTGGAGCTTACAGTTCTTTTATAACTATTCTTGTGATAGCAATAGTAGTTGTTGTAAATCTTGTGTTTGGAAAGCTTGACCTGTCGAGTGACCTTAGTTCAAACAGTTTATTTACATTATCTAAGGATACAAAGAAAGCATTGAAATCGGCAAAAAACAGTGTTACCCTGTATTATCTTGTGACGGATGGCAAGGAGACAGAGTATATTGAAAAAGTGCTCAACCAGTATCCTAAGGCATCGTCAAAAGTTAAACTTAAAAAGATAGACCCTGTTGTAAATCCGGGATTTGCGAGCAAATATCTGTCAGAGAGTGAAGCCGGCTCAGTTGCACAGAATGATGTTATCGTTGTAAACGATTCGACAAAAAATTCATCATATGTTCAGAGCACGGATATGTATTATACGAATACGGATTATACATCATACACCCAGAGCAGTGGCGAATATTATCTTGATGTTGAAGGAAAGATAACATCTGCGATACAGAATGTACTTGCGGAGAAAAAGACTAAAATGTATATTCTTCAGGGGCATGATGAGCTTGAAGTCGGAACAACAATGTCAACTTCATTCAGCAAGAT
>JBNMLR010000436.1:0-2642 GCA_050874945.1 Butyribacter sp.
AGTGTTAGCAGTGCACTTCTGTCACCGTCAGCACTTAGGCAGCGTATTTTGCTGACTTAGTACTGTTACGAGTGACAGGTAGCGAGAGCGTGCCTGCGTTAGTATTTGTTATAGTTGTGCAATTAGCACAACATATAATTAGTTTCGCAATCACCTACATATCCAAAAAATGTAAAAGGAGGAAAATATTTTGAGAAGAGCAGGAATTTTAATGCCTATCACATCACTGCCATCACCTTACGGTATTGGAACAATGGGAGAGGCAGCAAGAGAATTTGTCCGCTTTTTACATAAGGCAGGACAGTCATATTGGCAGATATTACCTATATGTCCTACAAGTTACGGGGACTCACCATACCAGTCTTTCTCATCATATGCAGGAAATCCGTATATGATAGACCTTGATGACCTGAGTAAAGCCGGACTTCTTGAAAAAGAGGACTATGAAGATATAGATTGGGGAAGTAACCCCGAAAAGGCAGATTACGGTCTGCTTTACCAAAAAAGATTTGATGTATTAAAAAAGGCTGCAAAAACAGCAGAAGAAAAATACAAGACAGAATTATCAGAGTTTAGGACAAAAAATGAGAAATGGCTTCAGGACTATGCTTTATTTATGGCTATAAAAGATGAGCAGAACGGAGTGTCATGGCTTGAATTGCCTGAGATTTTGAGAAAAAGAGACAACAAGGCTCTTTCTGTAGAGAGAGAAAAGTTAAAAGAAGAAATAAAATTCTGGGAATGTGTTCAGTTTTTATTCTTTACACAGTGGAACAAGTTAAAAACATATGCGAACGAAAATGAGATTAAGATAATAGGAGACATTCCTATCTATGTGTCATCAGACAGTGCAGATGTCTGGGCGAACCCTGAACAGTTCCAGCTGGACAACAATCTTATGCCGATAAGCGTGGCAGGATGCCCGCCTGACGGATTTTCAGCGGACGGTCAGCTTTGGGGAAATCCATTGTTTGACTGGGAGATAATGAAAGAACAGGGTTATAGCTGGTGGGTTGACAGAATAGCATACCAGACAAATATATATGATATTCTTCGCATAGACCATTTCAGAGGATTTGATGCTTATTATTCAATACCTTACGGAGATACAACAGCAAAGAACGGGGAGTGGAAAGAGGGACCGGGAATTGATCTGTTTAATGTAATAAATGAAAAACTCGGAGAACTTCCTATCATAGCAGAGGACCTTGGATTTTTGACAGACTCAGTAAGACAGCTCCTTAAAGATACGGGATTTCCGGGAATGAAAGTTCTTGAGTTTGCATTTGACAGCAGGGATACGGAGTCAGGTTATCTTCCTCACCTCTACAATAAAAATTGTGTGGTATATGCAGGAACACATGATAATGAGACAATTCTCGGATGGTTTGAATCTATCTCAAAAGAAGATGCGGCATATGCAAAGAAATATATGCGTCTTTCAGAAACGGAGGGTTATCACTGGGGAATGATGCGTACGGCATGGGCGAGCGTTGCAGATACGGCAATCATGCAGATGCAGGATATTCTCGGACTCGGAAAAGCTGCAAGAATGAACACACCATCAACGCTCAGTGACAAAAACTGGAGCTGGAGATGCCTGCCCGGAGTATATAATGATACGCTGGCAGAAGTACTTCATCGTGAGATGAAACTGTATGGTAGAATTTAGGTTCACACCTCCCTAGTCATAGACGGAGTTATCCCATACTTCTTTTTATAAAGCCTGTTAAAGTGCGACAGATTGTTAAAACCACAGTCACCGGCTATCTCAAGCACGGTGTCCTCAGTGGTTAGCAGTCTGGTTCGTGCTTTTATCAGGCGAAAATCATTAAGATATTTAATAAAACTCGTTCCCATATGATTTTTAAAAAATTTCATAAAATGTGACGGGCTGTAATGACATATATCAGCTATTTTTTCAATCGGAATTTCTTCATTATAATGCTGCTCCATATAAGTAAGTATTTCTTTTATTTTATCCACTGATTTTTCTGATTTTTTATTGACTTCCGTTTTAGGCGGATGCCTTATCATAGTGTGTATCAGTTCCAGCAGACATGACTTGATGGCAAGCTGGTAGCCAAATTCTTTTTTATCGCATAGAACATCCATAGTATTTATAATCTTCACAAAATGGGAATAAAAAGAATATCCCATATGCACATGAGTCACAATAGGAAAATCACCATTAAAAAAAGGAGTAAGATATTCAGTCATAGTAATATCATTAGTCGCAAAGGTTAGAAGTTCCTTTTTAAAAATAATATTTTCGTATTCCAATTTATCACCGATGGCACAATCAATAGAATGAAGATTTTCGGGGAGAACCACAAGAATATCACCTGCCGAAAGCTGATGGGTAGTAAGGTTAAGCGTAACTTTAGCCGAGCCATGTTTGATAACAATAAGTTCCATGTCATTGTGCCAGTGCAGAGGAACACTCGGAAAATCAATGGGTATAGAACATGGGTATGTATTAAATAAAAACTCCTCACTGGAATGAGCCTTTGTTTCATGGTATTTATTTTTTTCAATTTCATTCATTTTATAATAAACCTCCCTAAAAAATATTTTTAGTATATTAAAAAAAGTGAATATATTAACAAAAATACTTATTACTTATCGTATATATCCAGTAT
>JBNMLR010000437.1:0-2641 GCA_050874945.1 Butyribacter sp.
ACATATATGCGGGCGATTACTTCAGGTCAAGAAATATCCCTGCCACTTTAAACTTAAGCGGCAAGTTCACTGACTCTGTCGTTCATTGCGGCGGCTACTCCGACTCAAGTATTCTCAATGGTGATGTTGACATAAATCTATATGCCGACAGCCCGGACTCAACAGCACAGGTATCGGGTATAACAGGATTTGATACGGCAAATCATAACGGCAAAGTAAATGTCACTGTTACAAAAAATGTATTTTCATCGTCAATGAGTTTAAATGACATAGACTGTCTTAAACTTGATAACAATTCAAGGATAAATTTTGACTCCTCAAATATTTTTGATGTTAAAAATGTAATCTTAGGCAATAATGCAATACTTGATTTCAGACAGCTTGCAGGCAATCCTGCCATAACAGAAACACTTTTATCATTAGCTCCCGCTGATGATACACAGGCAAACGGTTCATTATTATTAAACAACGAGCAGACACTTAGAATATCAGGTAGTGTGACCGGCACAACAAGATTAAATGTTGTTGACACAAAAGAACTGATAAACAATTTTAATTACGGACATACATATGTCACTGCTTCACAAAATTCAGAGGGTACTTTCAGTATCGACGGCACAAAAGACACTTCTGCCGAACTAAAAACTGAAACAGAAGATAATATAAAGAAATGGAGCATATCCAAAAAATCAGATTCCGCACCGGATGATGCTGACTTTAAATCTTTTGAGATAACTGACGGTCCCGACATTATATATCCGACGAATTTTTATGAGACTTACAGCTATTTACTCAATTTCAAAAATAAAAATGATGAGTCCTACATCCCTGATTATATGGATGTAATGTATAACATGGAATACCAGATAATTAAAGATGGCAAGGTTATTTTCGACAGCTCTGATGATACCGATGATGACGCTGCCGTATATCCTCTCATAACTTTAGAAACTACTCAGTCAGATGAAAATGACGAAAATTCGCCATATGAAACAATTTTGGCGATTGAAACAGACGATGTGGCAAAATTAGAAAACATATACGGAAATTACAGTATCGTTCTAAGTTACTTTGGAAATTCCATCACAAAAAACATAAGAATTGCCGACCCACACGAAACCACGGAGCCGACAGCTACACCATCTACGGAGCCATCGGTTTCTCCAACCGCAGTGCCATCAGCTACTCCAACCGCAGTGCCATCAGCTACTCCAACCGCAGTGCCATCGGTTACTCCAACCACGGAGCCATCGGTTACTCCAACCACAGAGCCTGCAAATACTCCAACCGCTGAGTCGACGGTCTCTCCGACCACTGAACCTGCAAATACTCCAACCGCTGAGCCTGCTACTACTCCAACTGCTGAACCGACGGTCTCTCCAACCACTGAGCCTGCTACTACTCCAACTGCAATGCCGACAGACAGTCCGCAGCCACCGTCAACTCCTGCTCCCGCACCATCTCCGGTTGCACCTGACGATATCACAACAACAGTTCCACCTACTGACTCGGATGCAACTCCGACAGCAGTGCCGACTGATGCACCATCAGGTACTCCGTCAGTCTCCCCGACTGTTACACCAACCAACGCACCGTCAAATACACCAACTGTTACTCCAACCAATGCACCATCAGATACACCGACTGTTGCACCGACCAATGCACCAGCAAATACACCAACTGTTACTCCAACCAATGCACCATCAGACACACCGACTGTTGCACCGACAAGTACACCGTTAGTCTCTCCGACTGTTGCACCGACAAGTACACCGTTAGTCTCTCCGACTGTTGCACCGACGAAAAAGCCTTCTTCTGTAGCGACAAAATTTTTAGATAAAAAAAGTGGTATTTATTTTAAAATATCAAACTCGTCTAAAAAATATTTGGAATGTTTGTACCCGTCTTCAAATAAAACTACTATAACCATTCCAAATACGGTAAAATACAAAAATAAATCCTATAAAGTTGTATCTGTTGCACCTAAGGCATTTTACAACAAAAATAAATTAAAAAAAGTGAGCATAAGTGCAAATATAACAACCCTTGGAAAAAACTGCTTTGCAAAATGTAAAAAGCTTACCAGCATTACCTTTAAAGGAAATAAGCCGCCAAAAATAGGGCAGAATGTTTTTAAAAACATCTATAAAAAAGCAAAATTTTATGTTCCGAAAAAGGCTTATACTAAATACAGAAAAATGCTCACTTCAAAAACAGGTTTTAATAAATCCATGAAAATCGTAAAAAAATAATCTATTATCACCTGTCCGGATTTTAACGCTATCAAAAAATTTCCCACTGCTATTGCATGGTGCGATAAGGGTGTGATAAAACCTGCTCGTATCAGGAGAGGTACAAGCCTCCCCCCTGATATGCTGTGATAACAGCTAACAGTATTATGAGCAGGCAGTAGAGTGTACCATGAATATCCGCCTGACAACAAAATCCCCTGTTATCATCTGTTTTATAACAGTTAATAACAGGGGATTTTTCACACTATATTCGTTGCATCATTACAACAGACTTGCAATCAGACATTAAGAAATAAATTCTTCTATCTTGTCCTTAGGTATAAAGCCTATGCTTCTGTTTGCTTCCTCACCGTCTTTAAACAATACAAGTGCAGGTATGCTCTGTATTC
>JBNMLR010000438.1:0-2637 GCA_050874945.1 Butyribacter sp.
AGGTGTATGCGGATTGCTTTTATTATATTTCACAGGACATGGCGGTTATGCGACATTTTATGTAGGAATTGCCGCTATCGGTGTAAGTTTCGGTTCATTTATGGGTGTATATCCGGGATTTACGGCGGACCAGTTTGGTGCAAAGAATAACAGTGTAAATTATGGAATTATGTTTATCGGTCTTGCAGCCGCAGGATATTTTGGACCATCGGCAATGAGAAGTATTTATATGTCAGATGGTGCTTATGCGAGAGCATTTCTTATAGCCTGTGCCTGTGGTGTGGCAGGATTTGTGCTTACATTTATATATCGCTTTTTTGCAAAGAAATAGTAGACAAAAACTACGGATGAAAAGTTATATAAGGATAATAGAAATAAGTAGTAATGAAAACTAAAAAATTATATAACAGGAAAAAAGATAAAATAGAAAACTACAGATAAAAAGTTATATAAAGACAATAGCAGATAAGTAATATATAGAAGCTAGAAAGTCATATAACAATAAATTACAAAGTACAAAAGAGTAAATAGCAACAGACTATAAAGATAACTAAAGGGTCATAAAAATAAGTAACTATAAAAAATAAAGACTATTCTAAAAAGAGAAAGAAAGGAAAAAACAATGGAAAGAAAATATCCACATTTATGTCAACCGATAACTTTAGGTAATGTCACATTCCGCAATCGTATGTTTGCTTCTCCGATAGGTGCGACAGATATTGACAAGGATTGTGTTCCGGGAGAGAGAACAAAGGCATTTTATGAGCTTCGTGCAAAAGGTGGAGCGGCAGCCGTAACTATGAGCGAATTAGTTGTTCACCCTGAGACGGACGGTTCACATATGCTTCATCTTGACCTTGCAACCGTAGGTTCACTTGCGGCATTTACTTTTACGGCTGATGCCATCAAAAGACATGGTGCAGTGCCAAGTGTTGAATTTTCTCATTCAGGTCAGTATGCCGGAACATATATGGCGGACAAAAATAAAAAGCAGGGACTTACACAGTACGGTCCAAGTGACGGAGTTCGTCCTGACGGAATGAAAGTTACGGCTTTAACAAAAGAGCAGATTGCTGATATTGTAAAGCGTTACGGTGAGACTGCCGTTCTTGCAAAGCGTGCAGGCTTTGAGATGATAATGATACACGGTGGACATACATGGCTTTTAAATCAGTTTATTTCGCCATACTTTAACCATAGAGAAGACGAGTACGGTGGAAGTTTCGAGAACAGAATGCGTTTTACAATAGAGGTATTAAAATCTGTCCGTGAAGCGGTTGGACCGATGTTTCCTATTGAATTCAGAATGAGTGGTTCTGAATTGTTTGAGGGTGGATATGATCTTGACGAAGGTGTAAGGATTGCAAAGGCTGTTGAGGAATATGTAGACCTTATCCATGTGTCAGCAGGTTCTTACCAGTTTGGATTTTTCAAGACACATCCTTCAATGTTTTCTGAGCATGGAATGAATGTCTATCTTGCAGAGGAGATTAAAAAGCACGTAAGCAAGCCGGTTGCAACTATCGGTGCATTAAATGACCCTGAGCAGATGGAGGAGATAATCGCATCAGGAAAAGCAGATGTTGTCTATATGGGACGAGCTTTGCTTGCAGACCCTTATCTTCCACAGAAAGTAGTATCAGGAAATGATGACAAGATAGTAAAATGTTTACGCTGTTTCGCCTGTATGGCAGAAAGACCTACAACACAGACAAGAAGATGTACTGTTAATCCATTGATTGGACGAGAGATAGAAGGAACTGACATAGTTCCGGCAGCGGTTAAGAAAAAAGTGCTTGTTGTCGGCGGTGGTGTAGCAGGACTTAAGGCGGCGGTAACAGCGGCAATGCGTGGTCATGAAGTCGTACTCTGTGAAAAGAGTGACAAAGTCGGTGGAATACTTAAATGTGAGCAGGCGATAGACTTCAAACAGGAAATGTATCAGCTCGGATTATCACTTGAAGCACAGGCAAAAGAAGCAGGTGTTGAGATACGCTGCAATACGGAAGTTACGGCAGAATACGCAGAGGAGCAGAAACCTGATGTAATGATAATCGCAGTAGGTTCAAATCCAATCGTTCCTCCACTCAAAGGAATAGACGGAGATAATGTTGTTATTGTAAACAACTATTATCTTGAAAAAGAAAAAGTTGGGGACAGCGTTGTTGTACTTGGCGGCGGACTTGCAGGATGTGAAGCTGCAATACATCTCGCACAGGAGGGCAAGAAAGTACATCTTGTTGAAATGAGGGATGAACTTGCACCAGACGCAAATATCCGTCATCGTCCTATCCTTATGCAGATGATTGACAAATATGTTGAAGCACACACAGGTTATCAGGGAATGGAAGTCACAGCAGACGGAGTTCTCTGCAAGGATAAAGAGGGAAAAGAAGTGCTTGTACCGGGAAAATCTGTTGTCTGTGCAGTCGGACAGAGAGCAAACAGAGATGGCGTAAACGCATTGTTAAATGCAGCACCGGTTGTTCGTGAGATAGGTGACTGTGTCCGTCCAAGCAATATCACAAGTGCTATCTATATGGGTTATCATGCTGGACTTGATGCGTAGGACAGAGAACTTAATAATTATATTTTGACAGAAAAATCATGACAGATTTCTATGCTTTAGCATAAGGG
>JBNMLR010000439.1:0-2626 GCA_050874945.1 Butyribacter sp.
TAGATAATTATATATTAAACTCAAACAGGGAAAGTGGTTACGGTCGATATGACATAATGCTCGAACCGATAGACAAAACAAGTGAGAAATATCCGGGCATCGTAATAGAATTTAAAGTGATAAATCCCAGAAAAGAAAGTTCACTTGAAGAGACAGTAGAAGCAGCATTAAAACAGATAGAGGAAAAAGGCTATGATGCAGAACTTATCAAACGAGGAGTAAAAGAAGAAAATATCCATCATTATGGTTTTGCGTTCAAGGGCAAAGAAGTGTTAATAGATGGCAGATAGATATTTTCGGAACCGAAAATATCGTAAGTGAAAAGTTTTGTGTGAGGATTTTGGCAATTTAGGATGCGAAGCATTGCCAAAATCTGTCACAGTTTATGCTTTTTAAACTGTGACAAAGAGGTGTTAATAGATGGTCTGTAACAGGTCACAGGTCTATGGCTGAACTGTTACGGTAGATATTTTCGGAACCGAAAATATCGTAAAAAGAAAAATATCCAAAATAACAAGACACTAACATATACTTTTTGTTCTGATACGGCAGTATTTTGAGCATAGTATGTGGAAGTGTCTTTTTTATTAACATAAAAAACACTCCGTGATAATGCGCATTTCGCGGAAAAGAAATAAATGCTATGTATTCCGCTCAAGTGCAAAAGAGTCGCAAGCTGCATTTTGTTCATGGAAAAAGTTGACAAATATTCTTAACTGGCATAAAATGTGCTTGTTAAGAATATTTTTATGATTTCATATCAAATTTTAAGAAATAATACCAACACAGAAAGGAGAAAAGAAAAATGGACAAACAAAAAATTTACAGAAAGGTGGCTGCAGTCGGCAGATATTTTGCGATGGCTTTTGCGGTGATGCTTTTATGTATGGTATCACAGGGCATATCAACTATACACGCCGATGCAAAAGTGACATTTGACATTATGGCTGACGGTGTGTTAAAAGGGATTGACGGCACGGCGGCAGTGATAAAAGTGCCCGATGGGGTTAAGGAGATAGATGGCTATGTTTTTACATGGGATGAAACAATAGAGCAGGTTATACTGCCTGACTCAGTACAAAAACTGGCTCCTTCATGTTTTTATGCTTGTTCTAACCTTGCAGTTATAAATATGCCAAACAGTATTAAAGAGATAGGTGACTGGGCATTTAATGGCTGTAGCAGTCTGCAGATGATAGATTTATCTAAGACAAAAATATCAAGTATAGGTGACTCAATGTTTGCTGGTTGTAAAACATTGACGGAAGTTAAGCTGCTTGACAGTATAAAAGTGATTGCAAAAGATGCTTTTTCGGGTTGTGGAAAACTTGGTAAGATAAATCTTCCGGAGGGACTTCGTTATATAGGAAATGGTGCTTTTGACCACACGCCTGCATTAAATACCGTTGAATTTCCGGAGAGCCTACGATATATGGGAGGCAGTGCTTTTAGTTTTAGTGGTTTAAAAGGAACACTTAAAATCCCGGCTGGGATTGAAAATCTGCAGAGCTATACATTTGCTTTTTGTTATGGATTAAGTGTGGTAAAGATTACTGATGGAACAAAATATATAAACAGTTATGCACTGGATTTAAGAGACCGTTTGGGTGGGGCTTCACATAAAACATATTTTATTCCGCCATCAGTAGAATATTTTAATGATACTAGCTTAACTTGTGCAGAGGAACATACTATTTATGGAATAAAAGGTTCATTTGCTTCAAATGCTTCAAAGATACGAAGTGCATGGAAGTTTCAGGAAGTAGCATATGATTCAAAAGCAGTCTTTGATGCAAGCGGCGGTACGGTGGATAAGACTTCAAAAGAGCTTGTTAAAGGACAGGGATTTGGCCTTCTGCCTACGCCAAAACTTGCAGGCTGGTCTTTTAAGGGCTGGTATTCTGATGACAAATTTAAAAGAAAAGTCGTAAGCACTACAATAGTAAAGAAAGACAGCTATACGCTTTATGCAAAGTGGGAGAAAGCAAAAAAGACAGAACTTGTCTATCAGGGAGAGGACTCTGACTTTGTTATTAAGGATGGGGTGCTTGAAAAATATCAGGGAAATGAACCTGTTGTTATAATACCTGATACCGTAAAGGAGATAGGGTATGGTGCATTTAGGGGAAATAAAACAGTATTAAAAGTTTTTATGCCTGACAGTGTTGAAAAGATGGACAATGCTGTGTTTAACGAATGTGATAACCTTTTGGAAATCAGATTTTCACACAGTTTAAAGGAGATACCGGCACGTACCTGTTCAGGGTGTTTTGCATTAGAAAAGGTAATCATTCCAGAGGGTGTTACAAATATAGGTGAAGAAGCATTTAATTCTGGAAATATTGCTATGAGTTATTCGGAGATTAAATTTCCCAAAACATTAAAATCTATTGAAAGATATGCATTTAGTAACAATGCCGGTGTTACTGAGATTAATCTTCCTGACGGACTTGAGTCAATAGGAATATATGCATTTTCTAAGAATACATCACTTATAAAGGCATCCTTTGGTGACGGTATTACAGAACTTTCGGATGGTGTATTTTATAGAAATTATAGATTAAAGGAAATCAGCTTACCATACGGACTTAAAAGTATTGGAGATTCTGTTTTTGCAGATGACGGA
>JBNMLR010000440.1:0-2622 GCA_050874945.1 Butyribacter sp.
GTGCATAATTATCCTCAAATATATC
Source organism: Butyribacter sp. (assembly GCA_050874945.1). GTDB lineage: Bacteria > Bacillota > Clostridia > Lachnospirales > Lachnospiraceae > Butyribacter. The sequence goes on from JBNMLR010000440.1 coordinate 26, forward strand.
ATCCTGTGAATACATTTCATTTACATAATAATTGGCTTTCTGTGAAGCATACTGTTTTTGCGAATATGTATCTATGATTCCTCCGTCCTTTATTCCCTCCAACAGTTTTTCTTTTATATAAGGCCATCTTGCAACAAATTTCTTTCTGAACTTCTCATTTGAAAACAACTTTGAAAACCATTGATTTCTATCAAGATTAAATCCCTCAACATTGTTTGAACTAAATTCTGTCGCACCCCATGCAACATAATCAAAATCCCATAATGGTCCCCAGTAAATTTTTCCATCTCTTTTTTTATAAAGATATGTGCTGCCTGACAAAAACGCATCACCATTTAAAGAAAATTCCTGCACCCAGTAATAATCTATCGCCGAGTCAACATCCATATAATCTTCATAGGAGATACCTTTATCATCTTTAAAGTCTTTTCCAAATATGGCATTTTCCGTCTGCTGCACATATTTTGAAATATAATTATACTGTTCTAAATTTGTATAATCTTCAAAATCAGGACTTTCTATGGCAAATGTCAGACCCTTATCAGTTGTTATGTTCATTCTGTCATCCGCCTTTTCGCAGGAAAGCAGATAACCGCCTGTTATCGCAGAACCACTCGTAACCGCCTTTGAGTCATCATCGGCAGACAGATCATCAATATTTACCCTGTTTTTTCCGACACGCACCTGCTCAGACAGATAATAACTTCCAAGATATTTACCGTTCATAACGACATTTACAAACTCACATTTAGGAGTATATTCAAGTCCTATCGCATCCCCAAGCCAGTATGTAAACTTATTTCTGAGCATTGATATGTCATAATAATTTGCAAGGAGTATCCAGTGTTTGTCAGAACCCATTCCTAATAAATCAGCCTTTTTGTCAAGTTTTAATTTGTATGGCTTTTTGTCAGGTCCCCATGTTGAATTGCCTCTGCCCCTTATATAATCAAGCTCATAAGTCTTTGTAGAAAGTTTTTTATCGGTATATTCCGATTTATATCCATTAGGAATTTCGACAGTCATATTTCCATAACACTCTGTCTGATGCTTTGGGTCACCATTCATTGCGGCTATAGGTGTCTTTGACTCATCAATATCAAGGTCTACCGTCGGAATATCTTCATCCATCACAAATGCATATTTTAATAAAATTCTTAAACTTTTATCATTATATTCATTTCCATCGTTATCCGTAAATTTAAAATATATCTTATGCTTTCCCTTTATCTCATCAGATATTTTTACGCATCTGTTGTCATCCGTACTCCATGCATTTTTTCTGCTCTGTCGTGTCAGTTGAACTTTCGCAAAACTCTTTGCCGAATCGTCTAAATACAGAGAAAGCGTTATCTCTCTTTTTCTCTCTGACATTCCCGAAAAAACAATGTATCTGCTCTTATCAGAAAAATCAATCTCTTTTGAAAGCATAAATTTAGATTTTTCAATCTCTTCCGTTTTTCCGTCAACAAATACTCCATCCGTCTTATTGTCTTTTAACAAAGTCACTTTAGAATTGTCTGTACTCAATGCCTTTGAGTCGTACAACTCCGTAAAATCGGCTTTTTCTCCTGTTTTAATATAATTTTCCTCAGCCTTTGCATAATGTGAAATGCACAATACACCCACAAATGTTAATGCCGCCATCATCCCTCTTGTAAATACTTTTCGTCTTTTCAACATAAAAAAACACTCCTTTCAGATAAAGATGCCAACAGGCGGTTGTGAAACCGGCTTTATGCTGTGGTAATTGTGCAGCCTATCTGCACAATTTAATCAAGGATTATCACAGTTTCGCAAATGCTGTCTGACCTAAACAGCTTTCCTGTTATAAATATGTTAGCATAGACACATTTTTGACACAATATATCTGAAAGAAATGTAATTAATTCTTAAGTATTACAAAGTAAATATCTTACTCCACTTTGCTATCTGCTCATAACACTTTTAACTGCTATCGCAGTATATCAGAAGTGGCACAGACTTCCTTGATAGTGCTATATATTTTCAATCTGCCAGTCGATTGGCTCCACTCCGTTCTCCTTAAGAAATTCATTTGTCCGACTGAAATGCCTGCAACCGAAAAATCCTCTGTAAGCCGAAAGCGGACTTGGATGCGGTGCTTTTAATATAAGATGCTTCGGATTTGTAAGCATAGGAATCTTGCTCTGTGCAGGTCTGCCCCACAAAAGATATACTATAGGTCTGTCCTGCTCATTTACCGCATTTATGACAGCATCGGTAAAATGTTCCCATCCCTTATTCTGGTGTGAATTTGCCTGATGAGCCCTTACAGTAAGCACGGTGTTTAACATAAGCACACCCTGATCTGCCCATTTTTTGAGATAGCCGTTGTTTGGTATATAACAGCCGAGGTCATCCTGAAGTTCTTTGTAGATATTCTGAAGTGACGGCGGTATCTCTTTCTGACTCGGCAGCACTGAAAAACTAAGCCCATGTGCCTGATTTACATTGTGATACGGATCCTGACCTAAAATCACGACTTTCACTTTTGACAATGGGGTAAAATGAAATGCATTGAATATATCATCTGCCGGCGGATATACAACAACTCTGCTGTACTCAGCCTTAACAAA
>JBNMLR010000441.1:0-2621 GCA_050874945.1 Butyribacter sp.
ATCTGGTACTGCTTAAGTTTTTCAAAATACATCCTGGACTGTGCAGGCATATCCATATCATAATAATTAAAATGGATACCATCTTCTCTTTTGAGATTTTCAAATACTTTTTTGCATGACCCCCAGTTTTTTAAAGTCATGCCTGAGTTTGTCTCATTTATTATAGGTATATGATATATATCATTTTCGCATCTGTCCGTATATTCATATACAAAATTTATCATTTCCAGCTCATCATGAGCCTCTCCGTCCGAGACTTCCTGATTTTTTCTTACCATCATTCCGGTGAGCACATAACCTGCTTCTCCGTCAAGTACCCACTCGACCATAATAAAAGTCGGTCTGTTTGTCGTAAAATAACTTTCAAAATTTCTTTTCTTTGTATCCCTGTACCTCTTATGCACAAACGGTGCCGTCATCATCTGCACGAGTACGGTCTTTCCTCCACCGTTTCTCAGTGACATAAGCGTACTCTCACCATTAAATTGAAATGCCTCATCACTTATCCTGATTGAATTATTGTTATAATTTAAATTTACGATACGAAGTGTATTTATCTTACTCACCTTTTACCTGCTCCTTTTCATCATTGATTCCTAAAACCTTACACACTCTGAAATAATTGTTCTGATTTAACAGATTCCAGTCCATAAAACTGTCAAGTTTTTTTGTCGTGTTTATCATATCATCTCTCTCTATGTACTCTATAAGTCCCTGTTCCTGTAAAAAAGTCAGTATCCTGTGGACAAATCCCTCTTTTGTAGTCTTTGTCTTTCTTCCCTTTTCGTCACTTCTAAGTGCCGTGTATGCTTCAAGCATATTTGAGAACGCAAGACCTGTCTTTTCCTCTTCCTCCTCGGTCATGTTATTTCCCGCCTGTATAAGCCTGTCTGACACGAGATTTATAAGCTCACCGACCTTGATATACTCTCTTGATTTACTGCTGCTTCCCTGACCGTCATAAAATTCCGTGAGCATTGTAAGTATAACAAACTGTGACAGATAATAATCCTTGTCAGTAGCCCCCGACTTACAAAGTTTTGCTTTTAATTCCTGCTTTGAAAAACCGAGAAAATCATTGTCCTCGGCAGGTATAAGATATATCACACTCCCATATCTTTCTACCGTACAGTCAGCAATCTCGCCCTGACTTTTCACGAGATTCATTATCCTCGGATTATGTGTATATCCGTCATACAGTTCCTTATTATCTTCCTCTCTCAATTCATGTTTTGAAATAAGCGTACAAAATATTTCCTGACTTATCTTTACTTCCTCTGCCTCGTATGCCATAACTACTCCATTTCCTTTTCAAATTTAAAAACCACATTGGAACAATATATATTGCGTCTGTCACCAAATTCATTGTAAACATCTTTAAAACATACTGTCTGTCCGTCATCACATCTTCTTACGGTTATCCGTTTGAGCCGTGAATTTTTCCTCTCATCGGCAATTTTTAATATCATTTCATTTAACTGAAAACTATAGCTTTCCTCCGCAACTATATTTCTTCTCTCGTTTCTAAGCTCATCAATATCTATACTTCCGGCTCTGATAAACTCAACCATTATCTCCTTGAACATTTCAGCATTCGGAATAAACACTTTCTTCTGCTCCTCCGACAGACTGCTCATTGAAGCTAAATCAAGCTCACCGTCACTCTCTATTGTCCTGTCGACAAGAAACTCCATACTGGACTGGTATTTCTTTAACTTCTCCTTAAGTTTTCTCTCTTTCTGCTCCTCATAATCCATTGCATCAAAATCGAGTTTTTCTTCCTCGTCATCATCGTTTTTCTCTCTGAGCGGCTTCTGATATTGAATACATTTATTGAGATTGTAAACTTTTCCGGGGTCATTTCTAAAAAGCGGATTTAAAAACTGATTTATATTTATGAGGCTGCCCGGATGCTCAATAATCCTGTCATACAGATCATTTCTGAGTGAAAATCTTTTAATAAGCGTCATCTTAGACATCTGTTCAAGTTCATGCGAATATAAGTCCTTAAGGTCAAAATGTTTATTTAATATTTTCTGATGTTCGTCTATCGACCTGCTCAAATATCTCTCAATATCCTGGAGATTATGCAGTTTTTCCAAATCCTCATCACTCAAAGCCTTAATATTTATATTTTCATCTTCAAGTTCTTTAACACGATTTCTAACCACACGCCTGTACTCCATAAACTTGTGCTTTGTGTCGCTTATTGCAGACATATTTTCATTTAATATCTGCTCATAATCCTCGATGGAATAATTAAGTACATTGCGCCTTATCTTATCCATCGCCTCCTGTATTTTCTGAAGCTGTATGCGCAACATATTAAAAATATTTTTCACTTCATCAAGTGCCTGGTCATATGTAGCCTTTTCCAGGTGCATCTTAAATATCATCTCATGTATCGTAAGCTTCATATTATTTTCAACCTCGAGCGTAGATAATACAAGATTATACCCGTTATCCGTAAGTTTATAACTTGTCCTTTTTATATCGCCGTCAAGATATACCACTTCATTTGAGAGATAGCTTATATTTTTCTTTTTATATTCACGCTTTTCAAACTCAAAACAGTCAAAATACATCGCGTGACCCTCATCGCACAGAACTACATTTATAAT
>JBNMLR010000442.1:0-2615 GCA_050874945.1 Butyribacter sp.
ATCTTCTTGGAAATCAGTTTGCGATGATGCTTACAGGTTCAGGTTCATCGGGAATTTCGCTTACAATGCACATATCTGCGGCGGGCGTGCTCATAGCTGTGGCGGTAACAATTATCACGGTATTGGTATCGGCACTCATACCGGCAGTAAAAGCCGTCAGACTTACGGTTTTACGGGCTCTTAAACAGAATGAAAGTATGGGACTTAAGAGAAGAAATGTAAAGGTAAACCCTCTTTTAGAGCGATTGTTCGGGTTTGAGGGAAAACTTGCCGACAAAAACTTTAAGAGAAATAAGCGAAAGCAGAGGGTAACGGTAATTTCCATAGCCATAAGTACGGCACTGTTTGTGGCAGTAAACAGTTTTACTTCGTATATGTCAAAGTCTTTGGACCTTTATGACAGCAATACGGCGGCGGATCTGTCAATGGAAGTTGAAAAGAGTGCGGTTGAAAAAAGTTTTAAGACAGTTGAAAATGCGTTAAAGGGATTTAAGGGAGTAGATAATATAGATGATGGCGGTTACAGTATGTACGATAATGTAATTGCCGAAATAAATATAAAAGATGTAGACAGTGAGTATCTTAACGGTCTTAAAAAGATAGACCCGGAAATGGTTGATGAGAAAAAGGGTATCATAAGGATTGATGCTCATATATGGTATCTTGAAGATGATATATATAACGAGTATATAAAGAAAAACAATATAAAAAATACAAATGCTTTGGCATGGCCTCATCTTTCGATTTATAATGAAGACGAAAGCAAGAATTATTCGTATGATATTATAAAATCAGATGCAGATATAAAGATATATCAGGCAAAGGAAAAGAAAGGTTATGAACTTGGCAATATAAAAAGTTATAAGAAACTCAGCCAGTATTATTTTGAGATTTCTGATGATGATGGAGAAAGTGCGGAGGATAAGGTTTATTCAGGAAAAGAGGCATTTGCGTCACAGGATATAAGTGTAGTCAGATGTAATAAGGAACTTCCACTTTGTATTGGAGATGCCGGCAACAGCAATGTACTCACGATAGTAAAACCATACTCAGAAGTTAAAAATATACCAAAGGGAGTTGTGAAAAATAATTATTACACATTTGCTTTTAAGGCAAAAAAACATTCAGAAGCCAAAGTAAATCTTAGGACTTTCATAAATAAAAAAATATCCGGTCAGTCAAGCTATATAGCTGACTATACACAGGATAAGGAGACAAGCAATGCGATAGTAATGATAGTCAATGTTTTCTCGTATGGATTTATCATACTTATCTCACTTATCGTTATTGCAAATGTATTTAATACGATTTCTACAAACATTCTTTTGAGGAGACAGGAATTTGCAATGCTGAAATCTGTCGGAATGACGAAAAAAGGTTTGAATAAAATGATGAATTATGAATGTGTATTTTATGGAATAAAAGGTCTTATATTTGGTCTGATACTTGCTGTACTTGCTACTTATGCAATGTTCAATGTAATGAGCGAGGGATTTAATGTAGGATTTTATATTCCGGTGCAGAGCATCGTGGTTGTTGTGATAAGCATATTTGTAGTAGTATTTGCAAGTATGATATACACAATGAGTAAGATTAAAAAAGATAATGTAATAGAAACACTTAGAAATGATAATATTTAAGGTTATCAAGGAAGTGGCGGAGTAATAACGGTTGTCTTAATGACCTCCAGAAGTTAGGTTAAAAATCTAACAACTGGAGGTCATTTTTTATGCTATATTTTAATTTTCATAGTGATATTTGCATGAATAAATTATGAGATTTTGGTTGCTGTCAAAATTGTATGTAAGCCTGTGTTCGTCAGTTATTCTTCTGCTCCATACTTTTCTGTGTTTAAGTGGCTCAGGTTTTCCAATGCCTTTTGACAGCCCATCTCTTTCTATACTTTTGATGAGTTGATTTATTCGTTTGGCAAGTTTAGGGTTTGATGTTTGCCAATCAGTATATTGTTCCCATGCGGTAGGTGTAAAGGCTATATTCATCTTACATATTCTCCAGTTCATCTATTGATTTTATGATAAATCCACCAGCTTTTGCTTCAGCCATAGATTTATCAAGCATAGCCAGATATTCAGCATTTCTTTTTATTTTCATGATTTCATTGTATTCCGCTTCTGACATCATAACAATATTTTGATTTTTAGGTCGTGATACAACCAATGTTTCTCCGTTAAAAACTTTATCACATATTTTTTTGAAATTATCTCTTACATCCATAGATTTTACAGCAAGCATTTTAAACACCTCTTTTCGTATTAAAAATCGTATGTTTTTTATTATTATATGCTAATAGTTTATCAAAAGCAACACTTTTTATACTAGTTATTTAGCTGAAAATTATTGATACACTACACTTGCCATTGACATTTTATTATCGTACTTCTATCCTATAAATAAATCATTGAAAGAGGTTAAGAAAATGAACAATTTTTTATTCAGTCTGAATGCGACAGTTCCGGTTTTTGCGGTGATAGTCCTCGGACATTTTTTTAAGAGAATAGGTCTTATAGACGAGCATTTTGCAAGTGTGGCAAATAAATTTGTTTTTAAGGCGTGTCTGCCGTGCCTTGTATTTCAGGACCTTGCAGATACAAATA
>JBNMLR010000443.1:0-2615 GCA_050874945.1 Butyribacter sp.
ACCTGCACACGACATATTGTCAAGTGCGTTTCCTCTTGCTGTTCCACTCACAAGAACTCCCTGCAAAATGCTTGTCATCATTCTTGCGGCATTTTTCTTATATACCTGTTTTTCCTTGCGGTTCTTTTTATTATTTACTATTGTCTTGCCGTCTGAATCCGTAATCTTGCTTATGCAGGTCGGCTCTCTGAACACACCGTCATTTTCAATGGTTGCAAATGCAGATGCCATCTCAACAGTTGTGACACCGTTTGTCAGACCACCAAGCGAAGCAGCCGGATAATAATCGGAATCTGTAATGTTGGAAAATCCCATCTTAATAGGATAAGAAAGTCCGACTTCCGGCGTAAGTTCCTGGAGAAGCTTCCATGCAATTACATTCTTTGATTTTTCAACCGCATATCTGAGTGATATTTTTCCTGCATAACTTCCGTCAGCATTGTGCGGACCACCCTTAAAATAAGTATCGTCAACTATGCTGTCAGGCGTATATCCTCTCTCAAGCTGCGGCGTATAGACCGCTACCGGCTTAAAGCAGCTTCCCGGCTGTCTGTAACTTTGATAGGCTCTGTTTAATGTATATCCCGTAATGCTCTTTTGCTTTCTTCCACCTACTATGGCAACAACAAGACCGTTTGAATTGTCAATGCAGGTAGCAGCACCCTGTAATTTATACACTTTATCCTTCTTTGTCTTTTCCTTAAATCCTGCAAGCTGGTCATTTACCGCTTTTTGCAATTTCTTCTGTTTCTTTTTATTTAAGGAAGTATAAATCCTATATCCACCGGTATATAATGAATTGTGACATTCATCGTACAACTGGTCATATTCCTTGTCGTACTGTTTCTTCTCCTCATCATTTTTAAATTTGTACTTAAAATCAAATCCTCTCGCTTTCATAAGTGCCTTTGTAGCACAGCTTATGGCATATGTTGTCATATAATTCTGAGTCTTTAATGCCTGTGCAGGATTTAAAACTATTTTTTCATAATTTGCATCACTGTACTCAGCAGCCGATATACAATCCTCATCAAGCATCTGTTTTAAAATACGGCTCTTTCTCTTGAGCGTATTCTGGTAGTGCTCTAAAGGATTATAAAGGCTTGGTCTGTTCGGTATGGAACATAAAAATACAGCTTCTGCAAGATCAAGGTCTTTCGCCGGCTTATTAAAATATCCCCTGCTCGCCGCCTCTATGCCATAATAGCCATTCGCAAAATAAATATTATTTATATAAAATTCAAGAATTTGATCCTTTGTATATTTCTTTTCAAGATCCAAAGCAATAAATATTTCCCTGACTTTTCGCTCATAGGTTCTCTCATTTGACAAAAATACATTTTTTGCAAGCTGCTGTGTTATTGTACTTCCACCTCGTGAAATATCCTGATGCCTCAATTTGCTCTCAACAAGCATAACTGCCGCCTTTGCGGTAGAAAGGAAGTTTACACCCTCATGCTTATAAAAATCTCTGTCCTCGGTTACAACCATTGCGTCTTTTACCGATTGTGGAATCTCATCAAAGCTAAGATAATACGAGTCCTTATCACCCTTAAGCTTTGCTATCATGGACTTATTTGAAGCATAGATAATACTTGTCTCTGATGCCCTAAATGTATCCGCTGTCGAATTTTCAACAACATCCGTTGCTTCCATCTTCCATTTTAGGAGATCGTCACCAAATTTAAAATATACAACAACAAGTGCCGCAAGTATCGCTATGAGTGCGATAAGCATAAAAATCTTAAAACCAAACCAAAACTTTTTATGTCTTCTCTGCTTTTTAAGTTTCTTCTGCTGCTTTTTAGCCTGTTTTGGTGAAAGCATATTTCCATCTGCGGCTCTTCTTGTACCAGTTGACTGTGCACGTTCTCCGTAATGTCCAGTGTTGCCGCTATACTGTCCACGAGTCTGAGCCATCCTCTGCCCATATACCTGACTTCCGGTTCTGCCATAACGGTCACCTGAAACATTCCCTGCCTGCCTGTTTGCCGACTGTCTCTCCCTGACAACAATGTCATCCGGGTTAAACACTCTTGTGTCTCCCCTTCTTATATTTCTATCTGACATATATTAATCCTCATTTCCGAGCAAATTGTTACGAATAGGCAAATATTGAACAAATTTTCATTTATCAAGTTCCTTTAAAACTTTGTCTTCCTGACTTTCAATCAGGAAGCATCCCTCGCTTTCAGCTCGGTCAATCTAAAATTTGCGTCTGCCCTAACAGCAATTTGTTCTGCTCAAAAACAAATTGCCATATGAAAAATCCTGCATATACGGATTTTTCACACTAACTCCCAATTAACGCTATGATAACATATTTACGCCAACAATGCACCTTTTCGCCATCATCTTAATAAAAACTTTAGCTGATGTTCGCATATACAAAAAGCATAAATATATGAATAAAAAATTTTTTCACGGCAACACTCCCATTATGACAGGTCACAAAACAGTCGTTTCCAGCCGCATGGTAAATGCAAAAAGTAACATATACACGGACAACGGCAAAAAATGACGGTCAAATAAAAAACGGAGCATCAGGACTATGAACAAAACAAAATTATATAAGCTTATATTTATTATCGCCATTTATTCGGCAGCATTTACAC
>JBNMLR010000444.1:0-2608 GCA_050874945.1 Butyribacter sp.
GCGATACACATTATAAAATTTTAATAATTTTACCTCTTGACTTAAAGTTGACTTTAAGTATTATACTTTCGTTAGCATAAAAATATCAGCTTGGGAGGAAAAATATGTATTTAGAAAAAATAAACGGACCTGAAGATGTAAAAAAATTAACTGATGATGAGATGATAAAGCTTGCAGCAGAGATGAGAAGTGCACTTTTAAAGAGGGCAAGTATCCACGGTGGTCATTTTGGACCAAACTTCGGAATGGTTGAAGCTGCGATAGCACTTCATTATGTTTTTGACTCGCCAAAGGACAAGATTGTATATGATGTATCTCATCAGACATATCCGCACAAGATGCTTACAGGCAGAAAAGACGCATATCTTTATGAAGATAAATATGATGATGTTTCAGGATATAGCAATCCTCATGAAAGTGAACACGACTTTTTTACAATAGGTCATACATCAACTTCCATCAGTCTTGCATCCGGTCTTGCAAAGGCAAGAAATTTAAAGGGTGAAGACGGAAATGTTATAGCCGTTATAGGTGATGGCTCTCTAAGCGGTGGTGAGGCATTAGAGGGGCTTGATTATGCTGCTGAATTAGATGGGAACTTTATTATCGTTGTAAATGACAATGATATGTCTATAGCAGAAAACCACGGCGGAATGTATAAAAATCTTAAAAAACTCCGTGACACCGACGGAAAGGCAGAGTGTAACTTATTTAAAGCAATGGGACTTGATTATGTCTATGTAAATGAGGGAAACAATGTAAGAGCACTTATAGATGCGTTCACAAAAGTTAGGGACAGTAAAAAGCCTGTTGTTGTACATATAAATACACTCAAAGGTAAAGGTTATAAGCCGGCTGAGGAGCATAAGGAAGAATGGCATTACAATGGTCCGTTTGATATAGAAACAGGCAAGCCTCTCGGTGAGATGGAGGGTGAAGATTATTCCGGCGTTACTGCTGACTATCTCCTTAAGAAGATGAAACAGGATAAGTCGGTTGTTGCCATAACATCAGCAACACCTACGGTGCTTGGTTTTACTAAGGACAAGAGGGACGAAGCAGGAAAACAGTTTATGGATGTTGGTATTGCTGAGGAAACAGCCGCAGCCATAGCCTCAGGAATAGCAGTAAACGGCGGCAGACCGGTATGGGGTGTTTACAGCACTTTCGTACAGCGTGCATATGATCAGATTTCACAGGATATATGTATCAACAACAGTCCTGCAACTATAGTTACTTTCGCGGGTTCGGTATATGGAATGAACGATGTGACTCATCTTGGACTTTATGACATACCAATGCTTAGCAATATACCAAATCTTGTTTATCTTGCACCGACAACAAAGGAGGAATATCTCGCAATGCTTGACTGGAGTATAGAGCAGACAGAACATCCTGTAGCAATCAAGCTTCCGGGAGGAGAAATGGTATCTGACGGAAAGCAGATAACAAAAGATTTCTCTGTATTAAACAAATATGAAATGACACAGCAGGGAAAGAAAGTTGCATTTATCGGACTTGGAACATTCTATTCTCTTGCCGTTGAGGCAGCGGCTGAATTTGAGAAAAAAACAGGTGTTAAGCCTACGGTCATAAATCCTTATTACATTACGGGAACAGACGAACAAATGCTTGAGGAAGTTAAAAAAGAGCATGATGTAGTCGTTACGATAGAAGACGGAATTTTAGACGGCGGTTTCGGAGAAAAGATAGCGAGATTTTATGGAGACTCAGTTGTAAAGGTATTAAACTTCGGACTTAAGAAAGAATTTCCAGACAGATATAATGTTGATGAGATACTTAAGAAAAATCATCTTACAAAAGAACTTATCTTAACGGATATTATGAATAATCTGTAATTAAAAATTAAAATATAAAGTTCAAAATACATTTTGAACGGGACAAAAATTAAGTATTTATACTAAGTGTAATAAAAGGTGGCATATTAAAAATAATATATGCCGTCTTTTTTATGTATAGGAAAATGCTCGTAATGTAGAGTTATGCCGTGGAAAAAAGAAAGCAGCTTTGCTACTTGCAATAATTTTGTTGATATGAGAAAATAAATATAATTATTATGAATTATAGGTAGTCGGTACGAAAATAAAAAATTTCATACTATGCACAAAATACAGTGCAAGAATGGAAAATAGTGTGAAAAATATGTGCAGAAGTGAGGGTTAATATGAAAACTTTTTTATATGAAATGCATAAAAAAATTAATTTATATGTTTTATTTTTTTGTCTGATAATGATATTACTGCCGTTTTCAGCCGCAAAGGCAGATGAGCGGAAGATAAGGGTTGGCTTTGTCAGTTCTTCAAAAATGATTTCAAGTGACACAGCAGGGCATGATTCGGAGTATAAAACAGGCTATGGATATGATTATCTGCAGGATATTGCGTCATATACAGGATGGAGTTATCAGTATGTTTACGGAGAATGGAATGAATTATTTGAGCTTTTAAGTGAGGGTGATGTAGATATATTATGTGGCGTATCTTATAGTGATGCAAGAAGTTCGCAGATGTATTTTTCACAGAAACCTATGGGTACGGAGGGATATTACATCTATGTGAAAAGTGACAATAATGATATAACTGCTGAC
>JBNMLR010000445.1:0-2597 GCA_050874945.1 Butyribacter sp.
GGAAATATCGTATTACGGGACAGACAGCACCTTTCAGAAAATGGTCTTATCATTATCGTGCTTACGCTTGAAAAATATACAAACCAGCTTCTTGCAGGACCGGATATTGTTTCAAGAGGATTTGTCTATGTAAGGGAGTCAGAGTATCTTATGGATGAAGCAAAGAGTATCGTTTATGCGGCACTTGAGAGATGCCTTGACAATAAGGTTTCAGACTGGAGTAAGATAAAGACTGAGATAAAAGACAGTCTTAGCGATTATCTCTGGAAGAAGATGAAGCGTAATCCAATGATATTACCTATAATCATGGAAGTTGAGTAGATTTTAATATTGTCCGCATCATAGGTGCGAACGGTAATATTTTTGTTGTAACCTGATTTTAGAGCTGTGGGGAGGAAAAGGTTTTATGAGAGAGATTGATGATGCTTTAAACACATTGATAGATACTATAAAGTCAACAAAAGAATATAATCAGTATCAGACACTTTTAAAAAAAGTAAAAAATGAGCCGGAATTATATGGCAGAATATGTGATTATAGAAGACAGAGCCTTGCCCTGCAGCTTTCAGATAATGAAAATTTTATTCAGGAAAATAATGAATTGCAAAAGCGTTTTTCGGATCTGCTCAATATAGGGCTTTCAAATGAATATTTTGCTGCAGAACATCAGTATTGCATGATGATAAGAGAAATTCAGGAGCGTTATCTCGAACAGATAAATATTGAGACTGATTTTTTGGAGGGATAATTATGGAAAAAAACCAAAAATCAGATCAGGCATTGAAGCTTTTATGCAGAGGTTTATTGCTTCTTGTAAACATACTTGTATTTTTGTTTATAATTTTTATACTTTTTCACGCCTGCAAGGCATTTTACAATCTTGGTTATGAGATATATGGACCTGTTGTGGTGGAGGAAGCACCGGGGACGGACAAAGAGTTTTCCGTAGCAAAAGGTGAATCTATGCATAAAGTTGCGGACACTCTTTATAATAAAGGACTCATAGCAAATAAATATTCATTTTATATCAGAACAAGATTGATGGATAAGGATGAGATTAAGTTAAAACCGGGAATTTATACATTAAATACGAGCATGGGATATGAGGAGATACTTGATATTCTTACGCAGAGTGATTAAATGCAGAATAAGTATTCACTTGCTGACAGGTTGCAAAGCGATTGCGGATTGCGAATATCCGCTTTATAAGAGAGGAAAAGATTTTGATCATCGATGAAAGATTATCGACATATATTGATTCGATATCATGGGACATACCGAAATATTTAAAGGAAGTTGAAAGAGCAGCATTAGATGACGAAGTGCCTATAATAAGGCGTTCCATGCAGTCTCTTATATCATTCCTTTTAGAAATGAAAAAACCGAATGCCGTGCTTGAGATAGGTACCGCAGTCGGTTTTTCAAGTATGTTTATGAGTGAATATGTGCCGGAAGATACGATTATAGACACGATAGAAAAAGTTCCGATAAGGATTAAATGTGCTAAAGAAAATTTTGAGAGATACGGAAAGACTGACAGGATAACCCTGTATGAGGGGGATGCGGTTGATGTTCTTAAAAAACTTGCTGCTGAGGGAAGAAAATATGATTTTATTTTTATGGATGCAGCTAAGGGACAGTATCTTAATTTTCTCGAACCGGTTCTTGATATGCTTACTGAAGATGGACTTTTAGTGACAGACAATGTACTTCAGGATGGAGACATAATACAGTCAAGATATGCCATCACAAAGCGTGACAGGACGATACACGGCAGGATGAGAGAGTATCTTTATTTTTTGACACACTCAGAAAGATTTAAGACAGTAGTGTTACCTGTCGGTGACGGGGCGGCTTTGTCGCAGGTGGTTTCAGGGAAAAAAAGACAAGGCATGGAAACTGATAAAATGATGCATGGATAAAAAGCAGACAGTAATGCAATAATCTGCAGCATCAGCAGAGGAAAAAATAAAATTATGAAGAAAGGAAAAGTTATACATTTATATGGTATAGCAGGGAAAATATATGTTAGCAAATGGAAAACCGGAGCTGCTTGTACCTGCAAGCAGTCTTGATGTTTTAAAGGTTGCCGTTATGTATGGTGCAGATGCGGTATATATCGGTGGAGAAATGTACGGACTCAGGGCAAAGGCAAAGAATTTTTCAAACGAGGATATAAAAGCCGGAATAGAGTTTGCACACAAATACGGAAAAAGAGTATTTGTAACGGCAAATATCACGGCACATAACAGGGACCTTGAGGGTGTCAGAAAATATTTTGAGGAACTAAAAGAGATAAAACCTGATGCACTTATCATTTCAGACCCCGGTGTATTTACGATTGCAAAAGAAGTATGTCCTGAGATTGAAATTCACATAAGCACACAGGCAAACAATGTAAATTATGCCGATTATCTTTTCTGGCAGAAACTTGGTGCAAAAAGGGTTGTTTCGGCGAGAGAGCTTTCTGTAAAAGAGATTAAG
This sequence comes from Butyribacter sp., assembly GCA_050874945.1. Lineage (GTDB taxonomy): Bacteria > Bacillota > Clostridia > Lachnospirales > Lachnospiraceae > Butyribacter. Next base: position 2,485 of record JBNMLR010000445.1, read on the forward strand.
GAGATAAGGGCAAATATTCCTGATGATTTAGAGATAGAGACATTTGTTCACGGAGCGATGTGCATCTCATATTCGGGAAGATGCCTTTTGAGCAATTATTTTACGGGCAGAGA
>JBNMLR010000446.1:0-2585 GCA_050874945.1 Butyribacter sp.
GCTATGAACTTCCAAAAGAATATAACATCGAAAAAAAGATGACAAGATACTTTGAATACTGTTTTGAGTATGGCAAAAAATTAGAAAATAAAAAATATCTGAAAAAACGCATAGAAGAATTATCAAAAGAGAACTTTTCGGACGGCAAGATAATCTTAAGCATGGGAGAAACTGACAGGGAAAAAATAGAACAGAATTTAACAGAACTTGCAAATGAGAGGATAGTTGTCATATGTCCTGCCGAAAGTGTGGATTTTACGGACAATATCAAAAAATATTATGCCATAAATGATATAAAAAATGATGAGGAATATCTAAAAGAAAATGAAACGGCATTGGAGGAGGCTTATTTTTGTCTTGATGATGTTGTGTTTGAGATAAACCGCAAGTTAAATGAACATTATATGCCGGGAACAAATAATGCCGTATATTTTTATATGCACAAAAATGGCGGGGGAAAGGCAGAACTTAGAAAGAACGACAATATAGATACAAACCGCAAATTGCAAAAAATATTGTCCTCGATATGCAGCGATTATTATGGAAAAACACCGTGTATAAACCATGAGCTGATAAATAAAAATGATATATCTTCACAGATAAAAAAAGTCAGAAATGAGATAATGAACAGGTTACTTTCAAATGAAGATATGAGTGAATGGGACGATGGAAAAAGTGCAGAAGCAACTATATACAGGGCAGTTCTTAAAAACAAGGGACTTATCTTTTACGATGATGAAAATATATATGGTTCAGAAAAACAGGATGATGACATAGCAGAACTTCTTGACAAGATAAGAAAATTTATAAAAGACAGTATTGGAAATAAAAACTGTTTTTCGGAGTTATATAAGAGTCTTAAAGGCAGGGATTTTGGTGTTAGAAACGGAGTCATACCGATATATGTTGCATATTGTCTGGCGGGAAAGATAGGAACTCCGCTTGTATATTATGACAGGATTGAAAATGAAATCTCGGCACAGATACTTTCAAAAGCCGATGAAGAACCGGAAAAATGCTATTTGTATATTGAGAGGAATGACGGAGAAAAAGAGGAGTATCTTGAAAATATCATAAAGATATTTGATATATGGCAGAGCACAGATGAAGCCCTGTCGCAAAAAAAACAGAGTATTTCGCCTATGAAAAAGCTGAGAATGATAACAAACGGATTGCAGCAGTGGTACCGCTCGCTTTCAGGATATTGCAGATATGTATCACTTGATATATGCGGTGAGGAGAATGAAAAGACGCAGATTTATTTAAAATGTGATGAATTTAGAAATGACCTTGCCGGAAATATCGAGAGTGCAAGAGAATATCTGTTTGAGAGTCTGCCAAAACTTACGGACTCCGTAAAAGACGGCAATGTCGATTATAGAAAGTGTGTTTCAGGGATAGTAAAAATAAAATCAGAGATTGAAAATATGTATGACAGACTGGTTGATAAATTAAGCACAATGATAAAACAGCAGTTGTCAGATGAAAGTACAGTCTCAGACATATCTCTCAGAACGGTATTTGAGAGATGGACGGAAAAAAATGCGGAAAAAATATCACAATTAAAAGATAACGGTGTCGTGTTTGAATATTGCGTGGAAACACTTATCAGGTATGTGACAAAAAACAGTGAAGAAGATGAAGAAAAAATAATAAATAAAATATCAGACGGTCTTATCGGACTTGCACTTAGAGATTATAAGGACGGAACGGCAGAAATATTTGAAAAAGAACTTGAGAAAGCGGTAAGAGAGCTTGAGCGGACGCTGAAAAAAGAAAATACAACAGATAATGCGGTGTCATTTACGATGGATACGGCAGACGGAAAACAGGTAAAATGTAAACTTTCAGAGTATGACGAGTCGCCTGCAACTGACATTATCGAAAATCAGTTGAGGGAAGTGTTAAACGAAAATGAATATGATAAGAGTGCACAGGTAAGTGCCATACTTAAAATATTAGGAGAGATAGTTGGTTAATGTAAAGTACAAGGGGGAAGAAAATGCTATATTTTGATAATGCGGCAACAACATATCCAAAACCTGAGCAGGTCTATAAAGATATGGACAGACTAACGAGAGAGTGTGCCGTAAATGCAGGCAGGGGAAGTTATAAACAGGCAGAAACCGCAAGTGCGGTAATAAACGAAGCAAGAAAAAAAGTATCAGAATTTATGGGAGCGGAAAATGCGGAGGATGTGATATTTACATCCTCTGCGACAGAAGCCGCAAACAGGGTTCTGCGTGGATATGGCTTTGAAGAAAATATGACGGTGTATGTGTCACCGTATGAGCACAATGCCATTATGAGAACATTAGAAGCGGTAAGAAAAGAAAAAAATTTTGAGATAAAAGTGCTTGAGACTGACGAAAAAGGTTATCTGAGCTTAGATGATATAGAATATCAGTTTATGTGCGATGGGCCTGATTTTGTCTGTATAAACCTTGTGAGCAATGTCACAGGCTATGTGCTCCCCGCAGAGCGTGTTGCAGAAATGGCAAAAGAGTACGGTGCCGTCGTACTTGCAGATGCGGCACAGGCAGCAGGAAACATAGAGATAAAATTAAAAGAAACAAACATAGACA
>JBNMLR010000447.1:0-2580 GCA_050874945.1 Butyribacter sp.
GTATAAAGAAACCGTTAAGAACCCTAAAAATGGGAAAAAACCGTTGAAAAAAACGGAAACGGTTCTTTGACATAGGTATGATAGGATGGGGAATGTAAAGATACAAGCAGAAAAACGGAGCTGCACTCTGACAATTTTTATGTGTCAGGGAAACGGCTCCACGAGATTTGTGGCTGTGCACACCAGGCACAATCTTGTAAAACAAGAAAGTGTGCAGAAAAGAGGTTTATTATGTTAAAAAAGACAAGAATGAAAGTTGTATTTGCAGCATTTGCAGGAGTGATGTTTTTTGGAGGACTTGCATTTTCACCGAATAAGTCGCAGGCGGCGAAAAAAGTAAGTATAACAAAAAGTGTAAAAGTATATGAAGGAAAAACTGCAAAGATTAAACTGAGTAACAATAAGAAAAAGGTTACATGGAGTGTGACAAAAGGTAAGAGTCTCCTTAGCCTGACAAATGAATCAAAGAAAGGGGTTACAGTAAAAGCGTATGATGCCGGAAAGGCAAAGGTACAGGCAAAAATAGGAAGTAAAAAATATGTGTGTACTGTTACTATAAAAGTTGCACCGGATGCAAATGCAAAGAAAGGAATACTTACGAGTGACAATTTAAAATACTGGGGAGTAAAAGATAGCGGAGCTGTTGTTATTCCTGAGGGAGTAAAAGAAATTGGAAATGATACTTTTGCTAACAGTGAGATTAGCAGTGTTAAATTGCCAAAGACTCTTGAAGTTATTGGACAAAACGCATTTGCATCATGCGAGATAACGAGTATCAAATTACCTGATTCACTTAAAACTATTGGTGATTATGCATTTACAAGAACAACATTGAAATCAATAGAAATTCCGGATACAGTAAGTGAAATGGGAGATTATGTATTTTATTCTTCTGAACTTGAAAGTGTAAAACTTTCAAGCGGTTTAAAGAAGTTAGGAAAAAGTCTATTTGACAGTTGTGATATGTTGACAGATGTAACAATTCCTGATGGGGTGACATATATAGCAGATGAGTGCTTTATTTACTGTTCTGAACTTAGCAATGTTAAATTGCCAAGTTCATTAAAAGAGTTAGGTGAATATGTATTTCATGGCTGTTCAAAATTGAAAGACATAACACTTCCGGATGGATTAACAACGATAGGTGACAATTGCTTTTTTTACTGCGGTATTAACAGCATAACGATTCCTGACAGTGTGACAAATATTTCAATTAATGCGTTTGGCTCAGATATGAAAATTACATGGAAAGGTACTACTTATGAAGATCCGTATGATTTCATAGATGCCTTTAAGGGTTAGTCATAAATAATAATAATGTAACGGGATAAAAGATATATTCAAAAAACAAAAGTATATGTGAAGATAAGGAGAGACATTATGGTTAAAAAGATAGTAAGAAAGGCTGCGATAACAGCATTTGCAGGAGTGCTGTTTTTGGGAGGAGTTGCATTATCGCCGAATAAGTCACTGGCAGCGAAAAAAGTAAGTATAACAAAAAGCGTAAAAGTATATGAGGGAAAAACTGCAAAGATTAAACTGAGTAACAATAAGAAAAAAGTTACATGGAGTGTGACAAAAGGCAGTGGAAATATCAGTCTGTCAAAGAAATCAAAGACAGGTGTAACTGTAAAGGGCAGTAAGGCAGGAACAGCAAAGGTACAGGCAAAAGTAGGAAGTAAGAAATATGTGTGTACTGTCACAGTTAAGAAAGTTGCGGTAGAAGCGGATGCAGATGCAAAGAAAGGAATACTGACGAAAAACAATTTAAGCTACTGGGGAGTAAAAAATAGTGGAAATATTGTTATTCCTGAGGGAGTCAAAAAAATTGGAGATGGAGTTTTTGATTTAGATGTAGATAGCGGTCAGATTTCTGGTGTTAAATTGCCCAATACTCTTGAAGTTATTGGGAAAAATGCATTTGCCTTAACTAAGATAACAAACATTAAATTACCTGATTCACTTAAAACTATTGGTGATTATGCATTTTCAATGACAAATATTGAAAATTTGGAAATACCGGAGAATGTAAGTGAAATTGGCAATGGAGCTTTTATGGGTAATGCAAAGCTTAAAAGTGTTAAACTTCCTGGCAGTTTAGAAAGTATTGGTGTAGGTTTATTTATGGGTTGTGATAAATTATCAGATGTAACTTTTTCTGAGGGATTATCCGTTATTCCGGCGGGTAGTTTTAATATGTGTACAAGCCTTAAGAGTATAGATATACCTGATAGTGTAACAGTGATAGCAGAAAAGTGCTTTTTAGATACTGGAATAACAGAGGTAAAGCTGCCTGACGGTTTAAAAGAAATCTTAGACAATTCATTTAACGCTGATACAAAGGTTACATGGAAGAATACGGCTTATAATGACTATAGTACATTCTTTGCTGCATTTAAAGGTTAGACTTGATACATAACGGGTCAGGATATTACGGATTAAATATTTAGTGTAAGTTGTAGTTAAAAAATCAGATTGTAAAGAAGAATATTTTTAGAAACTATTACAAAAAGATGGACTATTTGTTATAGACAGATAGTTCATCTTTTTTCGTGAAAAAACGGAAACTGTTTTTTGACA
>JBNMLR010000448.1:0-2579 GCA_050874945.1 Butyribacter sp.
CAGTAGGAGCTATGGCGGCACTTTTAAAAGACGCCATCAAGCCGAATATGGTTCAGACATTGGAGCATACACCTGCATTTGTGCATGGAGGACCTTTTGCAAATATAGCACACGGATGTAACAGCGTGCGTGCAACAAAGACAGCACTTAAACTTGCAGATTACACTATCACTGAGGCAGGATTTGGTGCAGACCTCGGTGCAGAGAAATTCTTCGACATAAAATGCCGCATGGCAGGTCTTAAACCTGATGCAGTTGTACTTGTTGCGACAGTGAGAGCATTAAAATACAATGGCGGAGTGCCAAAGGATAAACTTTCAGAAGAAAATCTTGACGCATTGAAGAAAGGTATCGTAAACCTTGAAAAGCATATCGAGAATGTTGCTAAATTCGGAGTTCCTTGTGTTGTAACACTCAACAGGTTTGTGACGGATTCGGATGCCGAACTTGAGTATGTAAAGAATTTCTGTGAGGAGAGAAACTGTGACTTCGCACTTTCAGAAGTATGGGAGAAAGGCGGAGAAGGCGGAGTTGAGCTTTGTAAGAAGATTATCAACACACTTGAGACAAAAGAAAGTCATTTCAAACCGCTTTATGATACAAATCTTTCAATCAGAGAAAAGATTGAGACTATTGCAAAAGAGATTTACGGTGCGGCAAGTGTTACATATGATGCGGCTGCTGCAAAATCCATTGACAGGCTTGAAGAACTCGGTTACGGAAATACACCTATCTGTATGGCAAAGAACCAGTATTCATTATCTGATGATGCAAAGAAGCTTGGCAGACCTGAAAACTTCAATATAAATATCCGAGAGGTCTATGTATCAGCCGGAGCAGGATTTGTCGTTGCAATTACGGGAACAGTCATGACAATGCCGGGACTTCCGCTTCATCCTGCCGCTGAGAGAATAGATGTAAACGATGATGGAGTTATTATAGGATTGTCTTAATAGGCTTGAGCTGAAAAAAATAAAAGCTGAAAGTAAGCGATTTAGAAAGAGTTTAACACTATCAGGCAAGCCGCAGAGCGGATTGTGAATATCTTGCCTGACTAAATAAATATTTGACAATGTTTAGACACAATGAAATTGTATGCTATATGATGCAAGGGTCAAAAGCAAATAGCAGTGGCATCATTATGCTATATAAAAAACAAAATAACAAAATTGTCAGATTTCAAACAGGTTACTATTATGCAAATATGTATGTGGTAACGAAAGACGAAAAGGAGTGCAGTTCATCAATGAATATGCACTCCTTGAATTTATGTACTCTTGAAATTCTTCATTTGGAAAATTCTGAGAGAACATTACTTATGATAGGGAGGTTTTATATGAAGTTTATCAGTTACATAAAAGAAAAGGCGGGCTTATTTTTACTGTTTATGATAATTGGTGTAGTCCTTTCTTATAGTGGGAAAAATCACGCATCGGCACAGAATGTATATGTCGATGATCAGGGGTTTTATTATACGGAAAATACTGATGGAACATTTAATGTTGCGGCATATCAGGGAGAAGGAGGTTCAGTGACTATCCCTGAATATCTCAATGACGGACAGGTAGTGTCGATACTTGACGGAGTATTTTATAAAAATTCAACTATTACGAGTGTTTATATTCCTGATACGGTAAAGACTATAGGAATAGATGCGTTTGGCTATTGTACTAAATTAAAAAGCGTGAGACTTCCTCAAAAACTTACCGCCATTCCTATGGAATGTTTTGTTTATTGCACTTCGCTGAGCAAGATTACACTGCCCGCATCCTGTACCCAGATAGGATATAATGCATTTTCAGCCTGTAAAAATCTTTATCAGGTAAATGCGACAAAAAATGTGAAGTCGATAACATCATCTGCATTTACGGATTGCAATAAAAAGAGACTTACTATTGTTGCACCTAAAAATTCATATGCGGCAAAATATGCAAAAAAATACAGCATAATGACGACAACTTCAAAGGCTACAAAGCTTTCAAATAAGAGTAAGAGCATGATAGCAAAAGAAAAGTTTCAGCTTTATCTGTATAATCCGTCAAAGACCATAAAATGGAAAAGTAATCACTCGTCGATAGCATCCGTAAACAGCAGTGGAAAGATTACCGCAAAAAAGAATGGAAAAGTCACGATAACTGCGACTTGCAATGGTAAAAGTTATAGTTGTAGATTACGGTTAAAGCTAAAACAAACAATTCAACATTGCGTGTAATATATAAACAGTATGTAAAACCGGGCATGAGCGATTACGAAAAGGTAGCTGCCGCACACAAATGGCTTATACAAAATGTTAAGTATGACAAAAGACTTTATACGACAGGAACGGTTCCTTATGTAAGTCATACGGCAAAGGGTGCGTTCAAATACGGAGTAGCAGTTTGTGACGGTTATTCAAAGGCATTTATGACGATTATGGAGCATTATAATATCCCGTGTATGATGGTGACCGGAGGTCAGCACGCATGGAATCTCGTCAAGATAAAAAATAAATGGTATCATGTTGATTGCACTTATGATGACCCTATCGTAAACTGGAGTTTTAACAATACTCATGTATATAAGACATATTTTTTGAAAAC
>JBNMLR010000449.1:0-2577 GCA_050874945.1 Butyribacter sp.
ATGTATATTCATACTATAATCAAATTTTTCGCAGACCGGACTGTGACAAAAAATACACAGCGTATAGTGTGAAAATCAAAAATATTCATACTGGGTGCAATGCACAAAAGTGCAGAAACGGAGGATTAAATTAAAATGAAAAAGTTCAGTATCAAAACATTAGTGATTTCTTTTCTATTATCAAGTATATTGATCACGGCTCTTATATTAGGAATCATATCTGTCACAAGCATTAAAAAAACTACCGACCAGGCAACCGAAAAATACAATACCGCCATGAATGACGGCTATAAGACCGAGATAAAATCAGAAGTCGAAACAGTTATCACGGTATTACAGGCTGAGTATGACAAATATCAGGCTGGCAGTATTTCTGAGGCAAAAGCTAAGCAGGATGCCAAAGAAATCGTCAGAAATATGCGTTATCGTGAAGATGGCAGCGGATACTTCTGGATAGACGATACCGATTATACTTTAGTAATGCACCCTATCCTTTCCGAACAGGAGGGAAACAACCGCAAAAATCTTACGGACAAAAACGGGGTGCATATAATACAGGAAATACTTAAAACGGTAAATGACAAAAATTCTGACGGCTTTAACGAATTTTATTTCACAAAATCCGACGGAAAGACCGTAGCTCCAAAACTCGCTTATTCAGAAATCTTCAAACCGTGGGGCTGGATAGTATCCACCGGAAATTATGTCGATGATATGCAGACTGAGATAAGCAAGACAACAAACCAGCTTAACTCTCTCTATACCAATCTCCACCGAAACTTTATAATGATTGCCATTGTAATACTTGTTATCATGGCGATACTTGGAGCTGCTTTCGGCTCATATCTTGGCAACCCTATCCATCACCTTGCAGATGTTGCCAAAGAGATTTCCTTAGGAAAGATAAACACGGATTTAAAAAGAATTTCAGGTAAAAATGAGATAAGTACATTGCAAAACAGTTTTTGTGACCTGTTAGATACTTTTAACAATCAGGCAGAAACAATAAGCAGACTGTCAGACGGCGACCTATCCGTCACTATCACACCTAAATCTGAAGATGATGTTGTAGGAAATGCACTCAATGTACTCGTCAATAAAAATCATAATGCATTTGCAAATATGAGCCTTGCGGCAGACCAGATAGCACAGGGAAGTTACCAGATAGCAGATGCAAGCAAAAACCTTGCCGACGGAGCAACACAGCAGGCAAGTGCCATTGAACAGATTTCTACATCCGTTTCCGAGATTGCAAATAAATCCAAGAATAACGCAACTGAGGTTTCAGATGTTCAGGGACTTATAAGTGACGCAGCGACAGCCATCACTTCAGGAAACGCAAAAATGCAGCAGATGATGGAAGCAATGAAAGAGATACAAAACGGTTCTGAAGATATACAGAAAATCATCAAGGTCATTGACGACATTGCCTTTAATACAAATATTCTCGCCCTCAACGCTTCCGTAGAAGCATCCCGTGCCGGTGAACACGGAAAAGGCTTTGTAGTGGTAGCCGAGGAAGTTCGTAATCTTGCCGGTCGTTCCGCTGAGGCATCAAAACAGACAGCAGAAATGATAGAGGACTCCATAAACAGGGTAAAAAAAGGCGTCACTCTCGCCACTGATACAAAAGAGTCATTACAGGTAATCTCTGAACTTGTAAACAGGATAACCGAATCGGGAAACAGCATTGCAAAAGCATCTGACGAGCAGGCGGAGTCCGCTTCACAGATTGACAATGCACTTATGCAGATTTCACAGATAACACAGACAAACTCTGCAACCAGCGAAGAATGTGCCGCCGCAAGTGAGGAGCTTTCCGCACAGACACGCACACTCAACTCTCAGATTGCAAGTTTTAAATTGTAATCGTATCAAAAAGCTCATATTATTGTGGTAAGATTTTATCAGAAGCCTATAATCCGGTTTTCGATAAAATTAAGACCATCAATAATATGAGCTTTTAATGTGTCAGATGCCGCAAATATCATCTATCAGTTTTAACTCCTCATCAGAAAAATCTGCTGCCTGCATGACTTTTAAGTTTTCAAGTATCTGCTGCGGCTTTGATGCACCTATCAGAACACTTGTAACATCACTGTCCTTTACAACCCACTTAAGTGCCATCTGTGCAAGTGTTTCACCTCTTTTTGATGCTAAACCGTTTAACTTTCTGATAATGCTTATCCTGTCCTCTCCCAGTTCTTCTTTATGTAGAAATCTTCCATCCGTCATAACACGGCTGTCTGTCGGAATACCGTTTAAATATCGGTCCGTCAGCATACCCTGTGCAAGCGGGCTAAATGAAATAATTCCCTTTCCACTTTCCCTTGCCGCCTTTTTAAGTCCGTTATTTTCTATTGTACGGTTAAAAATATTATATGAATTCTGATTTATGATAAACGGACATCTAAGGTCATTTAATATCTCACAGGCCTTTTTCATCGTCTCCCCGTCATAGTTTGAAAGACCTGCATATAAAGCCTTTCCGCTTTTTACTATCTGGTCGAGTGCACCCATTGTCTCCTCAAGAGGAGTGTCCGGATCCATTCTGTGATGATAAAAAATATCCACATA
>JBNMLR010000450.1:0-2570 GCA_050874945.1 Butyribacter sp.
CTTTAGTATTATTAAATTTACATAAATTTTTCTACAATTTACAGTATAGCGCAATTTTGCACAAATTTCAATTTTAACTGGATTTTTTTTTGTAAAAATTATATACTTGTTTGTAACAGTTCAGCAATAAAAATATAATAAATCAAAAACTGAACTGTTATGCTTATTTTTAATACAAAAAGTTGGCAACATATTGTCAGCTTAACAAAATGCCTCTCGTAATCTTCTGAACGAAGAATTTTGCGAGTACATCACAACAGAACGGAGGACCTTTGATTTTGAGAAATGAAAGAACTTATGGCGGCAGAAACAGAAATGATTACAGAAACAGCTTTTCTGAAAACAAGCGTTTCTCAGGCAGACACAGAGATGAGGAGCAAAAAAAGCAATCTGCTATCCCTATCGGCAAAACACAGGAGCTTATAGTTGTAAAGACAACTGATTTCGGAGTATTTTTAAACACACCTACAGGTGAGGACAGTGACAAGATACTTCTCCCAAAATCACAGGTTCCAAAAGACACACAGCTTAACGATGTGTTAAATGTGTTTGTTTACAAGGATTCAGAGGACAGACCTATTGCCACTATGGAAGAACCGTCCATCGAACTCGGTCAGGTCGCAAGACTCTATGTCAAGGAAGTCACAAAAATCGGAGCTTTCCTCGACTGGGGACTCTCAAAAGACCTTCTTCTTCCATTTAAAGAGCAGTTATATGAAGTAAAAGAAGATGATGCTGTACTTGTCACACTCTATGTTGACAAGAGCGACAGACTTTGTGCATCAATGAAAGTCTACAATCACCTTTCAAACGAATCACCTTACAAAAAAGACGATGAAGTTTTCGGTCGTGTCTATGAGATAAGTGACAATTTCGGTGTATTTATCGCAGTTGATGATAAGTATTCCGCACTTCTCCCCAAAAAAGAAGTCTTTGAAAAGTACCGCATAAACCAGCCTGTATATGCAAGAGTTGCACAGGTTATGGAGGACGGCAGACTTACTTTAAGCGTAAAGAAAAAAATACCTGAACAGATGAATGATGACGCTTCATTTATATATGAAACTTTACAGAGAGAAAACGGATTTCTTCCATTTAATGATAAATCCGACTCAGAAGCAGTCAAAAACCGTTTCCACATGAGCAAAAATGCTTTCAAGCGTGCCATCGGGCATTTATATAAAGAAAGACTTATCACGATTGAAAAAGACGGTATTCATTTGAATTAGTTTTTTTGGCAATAATTTTACAGAACTATTGTGAATTAGTATATATTTATAATTCTTACTTAAATGTATCACTTTATTGAAAATTGTCTTATTTTTAGCGTTTTTATTTTACTTTTTAAACAAAAAACTCCTAAATTTGTTTAATCACAAAATTAGGAGTCTTTTTTATTATTTATTTAATTTTCACATTATATTATTTATATGTATATGTCTCGTATTCTATTTTTATCTATGCAATTATGCACTTATCACTCTGCATATTCCCCGAATTTTCTAAATCTTTTATATCTTTCATCTAACAATTCTTTTGTTTCTTTTTTCATGAGTTCAGGAAGTTTTTTTCTGAGTGCTTCTCTTATCTGGTCTGTTGTGTAGTTAAGATTATTTTCTATTCCGTCTTTGTGCTCCGAAAATGTTCTGTCTGCAACACCGTTTTTTAAGAGTTCGTTTGCTGTCATTTTCATAAGTTCTGCGGCTTCTTCTACTCTTTCTGAATCTCGCCACAATATACTTGCAAATCCCTCCGGTGAAAGTACCGAATAAAGGCTGTGCTCTAACATCCACACTTCGTCCGCAACAGCGAGTGCGAGTGCTCCGCCACTTCCGCCCTCTCCGGTAAATATTGATATTATTGGAGTTTTCAGTCTTGACATTTCCATTATGTTTCTTGCTATTGCTTCGCCCTGACCTCTTTCTTCTGCTCCTATTCCGCAGAATGCTCCGGCTGTGTTTACAAGCGTGATAACCGGTCTGTGAAATTTTTCTGCCTGTTTCATTAGTCTTAATGCTTTTCTGTAACCCTCAGGGTTTGGACTTCCGAAATTACATTCCACATTTTCGTCAAGCGTGTGACCTTTCTGTATTCCGATGACTGTGACGGGTGTCCCCTCAAAAGAAGCAATTCCGCCGACTATCGAACCATCATCAGCAAACAGTCTGTCACCGTGCATTTCCATAAAGTTTTCAAATAATTTATCAATAAATTCTCTTGTATTTGGTCTGTCTATCTTTCTTGCAATCCTTACGGATTTCATTGCATTGTTCACACCGGCACTTCCTTTCTTAATAACTATAGGTGATTGCAAAACTAATTATATGCTGTGTTAATTGTGCAAATATAACAAATACTAACGCAGGCACGCTCTCGCTATGTTGTCGTTCGTAGCAGTACATAAATCAGCAAAAAACGCTTATGAAAAATGAATGCTACAGCTCGAAAATAAAATTTTCTCGCTGTTCGTTTCACTCATATAATTTTCAGCAAAAATAATTGTATGCAAGCATACATTATTTTTACTTAGAAAATTGCATTCATTTGAGTACAAAATGCACTGCTAATAC
>JBNMLR010000451.1:0-2564 GCA_050874945.1 Butyribacter sp.
GTAATATGATTAAAATATTTTGGTGACAGTTCCGGCTTTTCATTTTATATATTCATAAATCTGCTAGTTCGCTGACAATAGGAACTGTTACAATTTATCGAACAAATTTTCTCTTTTGTATTGACAAACAGTTGTTCTGGTGCTAATATAGTTTACACAGCAAACGAACAAATGTTTATTACAAAGGAGGAGCCTATGTTTATAAGAAATATATTATCACAGAAAAGATACTTACCGGTTAAGTTAGCAATAGTAGCTGTTATGGCGTCATTTATTGCGATTTTAAGTTTTCATATAAGCAGCTTGTCCGGAGTGAGTAACTTTAGCGAAACAGATACAAACGATACAGATATTGTAAACAGTACCGACAGTCAGAAAAAGATGTCATATATATCCGTCACCATACAACATGATGACTCGCTTTGGAGTATAGCCAAAAAGTATAAAAATCAATATGACGGTTCTTTTAATGATTTTTTAGAGGAGATAAAGAGGTGCAACGGACTTAGTTCTGATACCATATATGCCGGAAATCATATTATCGTACCTGTTGTTATACATTCTGAAAAAATTGATCATCCATAACTTTGACACAGTTCTCCGTTAAAATGACAGCGTTGTACCGGTCAAGCGGATATTCGCAATCCGCTTTGCTACTTGCTATAACATATTAAATCTGTACGGAGGATTATGTTAAAATGAGATTATTCAGATACAGTAAACAAAACACACATAATAAAAGATTATCTGCAGTTGTCAGAAAGACTGCTTTTACAATTTTTGCAACGGCTATATGTCTTAGCACTGTAAATGCGTCAAAAACATATGCTGATGCGGCGGTATCCATTGAACAGAATGATGAATATACGGATATAGCCGCTGATAGTTCTTTAAAAGTATATTATAATAAAACTTTATACGATAACAGTACATTTCCGGGCATACGCACTGATGATGTATGGATGGTTCCTGTAAAAGAGTTCTTAGCAGACAAGCTTGAGTGCACATATAAGTATTCCGAGACTAATGGTAAACTTACTATTACAAATAAATATGGTAACAAGCAGATACAGACATACATAGGAAGTACGGAATTAACTGTCGGTTCTTCAGTTGTAAACATGGATGAACCCGTTATAAAGGCAAGAAATTCAGAAAACACTTCCGAAGAAACAATTTATGTACCGGCTTCTAAGGTTATTCAAAATCTTGGTTATGGTTATAGCTCCACGGCAACATCATTAAATGTTACTGACATTATCAGCTATTATAAAAAATCAGACCAGACATGGTATGAAAACAGCTACACTAATGCGATAAACAGTATTATCTGCACTAAAAATTCTGACAATAACGATATAGTTCAGGTTACCGCATTAAATCCCATCGAATCAGGAAATGTGAGCGTAACAGCCGGAGATAACAGTATTGAATATATATATGCAAAAAGTAAAAATCTTCTTGGTGATATTAAAGAAACGATAAGTGACAGTACAGCAGTAAAATCATTGGAAGTATGGGAAGACCAAAATTCAGCTACTCATATCAAAGTTACTTTTGACGGCAAATATATTACAAGTAAATCAATTTCATCAAATGTTTTCACTCTTACATTTACAAAGGCATCTTTTAGCATGAAAGCATTGATTCCTGACGGAGTAAAAGCAGAGAAGATTACGGCAACTGACAGATATTGGAACAAGCAGTTTTATATAATAGTTCCGGGAAATCATGTTTCTTTTTATAAAACAAATACGCCCGTAAAAAATAGCTCTGTCATAAAGAAAATTGCCGTAAACAAAACCTCAGACGGTGATACAAGGATTATTGTCACCACCACAAAATTACAGGGGTATAGAATTGATAAAAAAGACGGATATTTTACGGTGAAAGTCGGTTCTCCAAATAGTATATACAAGAATATCATCCTGTTAGATGCAGGACATGGCGGTAAAGATTCAGGTGCGAGATTTGGAAGTCTTTATGAGAAAAATCTTAACCTTGAGATTTTATATACGAGAGCACGCAAATATTTTGAAAGCAACACTTCAAATGTCAAAGCATATTGGACGCGTCACAATGACACATTTATAAATCTTTATACAAGACCTAAACTTTCAAAGACATATAGTGCCGATATGTTTATGAGTCTACACATGAACAGTGCAAGTAACAGATCCGCCAATGGAACGGAAGTATATTATTCATCACGCAATAACAAAGTCACTTCAACAGGTCTTTACAGTAAGAAGATGGCTTCAATGATGTTAAACTCTGTATTAGACGGTGTAAATTCTAAAAACAGAGGTGTGCGTCAGGCAGGATTTGTAGTTAATAAGTATAATACCGTACCATCGGTTTTAGTCGAACTTGGATTTATAACAGGCAATAAAGATTATCCTAATTTAAAGAAAGCCTCATATAGAGAGAAAGCTGCAAAAGCGTTGTATGACGGTGTAGAAAAAGTATTTAAGAAATATCCTGCAAAATAAAAAGGGCAAAACCAGCGTTTTAGTTTCCCCATTTAACAGCTCCGGCAGCACTCCTTTTTTTATCATCATCTA
>JBNMLR010000452.1:0-2553 GCA_050874945.1 Butyribacter sp.
ATCTGTCCCTCTGCTCTTTATTAAGACCCTCAGGCATTCCGGCATCAAGTGAAACCATGATATAGCTTTGAAACGGATAACCGTCAAAGTTAGATACTCCATTATTCACGCTGTCCGGCACTATGTAGTACCCTTTAATCGGCTTCGGCTCTCTCCTCCACTTCCCTGCATGAATAATAGTGGTAACAGGTTCAGGATGTATTAAATTCCTGCTGCATGAATATCTCTGTTTGTGACCCCCGTCATTTTCACGGAAAGTTCTTGATGTTTCCTTTATGAGATAATCAGCTAATTTCTGATAATTCCCGGTATCATCCAACATTGTGAACTTGGGTCTGCCATACTCCCAATGTTTTTTCACCCAGCCTGTCACATTTGCATACTCCAAGTTGTTTATAATCATGTGATGATGAATTGCTGTATTTTGGTATTCGGTCACATGGATATACTTAAATTCTGCACCGACCTTTTTATACTCCTTACGCATGGCACGGATAAATTTATTAACTATCTTTTTTGCTTCTTCCGGAGTTGTTCTGTTCTCCCGGAGATATGTAAGTACCACATGGAAATCCCCGCCCTGGAAATTAGCCGCTATAACCCATCTTAATTTTTTAGCAGCGTTTTTCTGATTAACCTTATCCATCTCCTCAGGTGTGAGCCTGTTTTTTTCTGCTCTCTTACCTTTTGCCACTTTTCGCTTATAGCCTTTCATAACCTCTATGGTTTTACCCGCTATAACCGTAGTCTTGAAATACATCCGCTCACCCCTTTGTCGTAAAGTTAATAGTTTAAGCAAGTGCTAAAAGCCTATTTTTCAAGGCTTTTAGTTGACTTAATTCTAAGGGTGAGGTATAATAATCTCGTGAATTTTTTTCAGAGGTTTTACCTCACCCCTCAGTTACTTAAGCAGCTCACTTAAGTAACTGTTTTTTTGTGTAAATATATCCTATTGGATACATAAAACAGCCGCATGAACACACTGACTTTTTCATGTCATGCGTTTCTTTTCCGCATACACGGCATCTTCTTTTTGTTATGTACTCTTTTACTCTCATTGCTTTTCCTCCTTATGCTGCCTTGTCCCACAGCTCCTTAAACTTCCCTGCCGGAAGTGCTGCAATCGCTGGATAGAACACATACATTTCTCTTACTTTTCTTTCTCTCATATCTTCATAGCGATATGCCTTTGATGAACCTGCATCAGCTTCAATCTGTCTTTTCGCCATCGCCATGATTTTTAGTATCTCCGTTTCTGTCATAGTTTCAACTCTCCCTCCAAATGCTCCGTAACAATAAAACTTTTCGCATTTATAAAATATGTCCATCTATTCTCAGATGTCTTTATAGCATATCCCCACGGAAAAACACCCTGTTGCAGTCCTTTACGAACCGTATTCGCATTCATTCCTAAAAGTCTAGCCGCATCAGTAACCATCAGACTCTTAATTTTTCCGTAAGTCTTTAACTTTGGATATTCTTCATAAGGATCGAAGTAATTGCCTTTTAACCCAAGAGCTAGTGCAATTTTCTTTTTCCTGTCAGCCGTCGGTTCATTTCTGCCTGTCAAATACTGACTGATGGAACTTTTTCCAATACCTGTCATTGTGCATAACTGCTTTTGGGTAATTCCTAAAGTTTCCATTGCTTCTTTTAATTTTTCTGCAAACAATATTATTACCTCGCTTTCCTGTAAGTTTCTTTACTTATCACAACCCTTATTTTTGCATTGGGATAGTCCTTTGTTTCCTCTGTTACTCTATCAAGTATCCTTTTTAAATTTCCCTTACTTAAATCCGTATGACAATTTATGTATATTTCAATTTTATCTTCCTCTGCTGCCACATCACCCTCAGCAAGTTCAATCACTTTTTCATTGTCTAAGGTATCAAGGAGAGCCTTGCCCTCCTCAAATTTTCCCTCAGAAAAAAGTTTGAAAACCTTTTCCTCAACCTCTGTTCTATGGTCGAGGACTTTCTGGAGTTCTTTTGTTCTTGCTATCCTCTTATCAAGACGGGCAAGTTCTTTTGCTTTATCCATTGTTTTCGCCTCTTTTCTTCATCCTTATTCCCTCACAAAGACCGAGAAAATAACTCTTGTCACTTTCCGAAAGTTTTGGAAGAATAACAGCAAATGATTTTAATATTTTTTCCTCTTTATCTGTCATTATATTCGTCTTTACATCTGACATAACTACCACCTCTCTCTTGTTTTATTTTTCTTTGTCCCCTATACTCTAAGTACAGGCTGCACCAACAACCGAGTACCTAGAAAGGAGACAACTCAATGGCTGACAATAACTTTCATCTTACATATGGCGATTTATCAAATTTTACCTATGGTGAACTCAGTAACTTTAGATATTGCGACTTAATGCTTGATAAACTTCGCCTTGTTGATGAAATTCAAAAACAACACATCATAGTTCCTGATGAAGTCAGGGACAAAATTTTTAACTTGTGTGATGCTGTTCACAATCCATATTCGCAAAAACACAAATTAAACTTATATGAAGTGCTTGGTATTATATCCGCACTTATCACGATTACTGAA
>JBNMLR010000453.1:0-2550 GCA_050874945.1 Butyribacter sp.
CAGTATGGACAGAAATATCATAAGAAAGTTACAATTCAAATTCACTAACTTGCACAAAAATCAACAAAAACAAACCAATCTGCAATCAATTTCATGAATCAAAAAAAGAACACCCAAAACTTTGACTTTTTCAAAAACACGATACTTTGAGCTGTCATTGCCCATCATAACATTTAAGTACTCTCCGTCATCCACGCCGTTTGCTGATGCCCCGGTTATCTTCATCATCGTTAATATAACCGTCATCTGTGTTTTTAATACATCATTGTTATAATATAAACAATAATAATTTGCTCCTGATGAATTTGTCTGTATTCCGTCACTTGTAGTCACAATGTGCGTCTCCGTCTCGCCATTGTCACTTATCATCATCTGGTTTCCGGTAAATGTAATATAATATCCGTCTTCATCTTCCATTGACTTTATCTCGTCATTATTCACGTCATAATAAAAAAGACATTTCCATGTTCCAAGATAAAAGTCCTCTGATTCAATCGGGATAAGCTCCTGTGTTCCGGTAGGTTCACTGTCTTCAACGTCATTCTGAGTCTCACTCTCAGTCTGTGATGGCTTTTCATCTTTTTTCCCTGCAGTGCAGCCTGATAAAAATGATGCAGCCACAGCAACCGATAACAATAATGCGGTAAAATTTCTTTTTTTCATGTGCAAAAACTCCATTCCATTGATATCTAATAAATATATGTATTATATGATGTCGGGGGCAAAAGCCCCCGGCTTTGATGCTCATATCGGGGCGGGTCAAAAGGTCTTTCACCCACCTATGAGCAAGCTCATGTGGGCTTAGACCTTTTGACCCTGGCATCATTATATCAGAGAAACCTTGGATTAACAACTTCTAAAAACTATGTAACATTTTTTTCTCTCCTGCATATAATAATCCAAATCGGATTTTTGCGTCAATGCCTGTATACAGCACTTTCGCAGAATGGAGATTATATGAAATGTAAACATTATATCGTAAACAAACTTCACCCTTTACCGCCCGGATATTATCCAGCTGATCTGGTTAAATGTTCTATTCCTTTTGATTGTGTAGGTTTTTCTCAAAAAAAATGTATATGTGCTATAGCAGACCACCATTTAGAGAAACTATATCTCGCCGCCCTTGAAGACGGTATAAGAATATATGGTATATCTGCTTTCCGTTCATATCAGAGACAGGAGGAAATCTATCTCGACAGCATAAAAACAAAAGGTGCTGAACACACAGCCAGATACATAGCCCCACCGGGATACAGCGAACATCAGACCGGTCTTGCAATAGATGTCTCCTGCGAAGCAGTCAACTTTGAACTTACTGAGGAATTTGCAGATACTCCCGAAGGAATATGGCTTGCAAAATATGCCCACCAGTTTGACTTCAGATTAAGTTATCCAAAAGATAATACAGATGGTTATGCCTACGAACCATGGCATATATGTTATGCTTGTAAAGACGCACGATTCTATGTATAATTAAATATGATCTCCGGCAATTTTCAATACTCCGGCTGCACCATTTTAAATAACAGGAAAGGCGAATTATATTATGATACGACTAATACTTATTATTTTATTCTTAATCGTATTTTTCCTGCTCAGTATTCCGGTTTATCTTTTTGAATGGATTCTCGGCAGGTTCAATATGGATTTGAGAAACAGATCAAGTTACTTTATAGTGAGATATGCATTTAAGATAGTACTGTTTATATCCGGTGCTCACATCACCGTGAAGGGCGTGGAAAACATCCCAAAAGACAGATCAGTATTATATGTAGGAAACCATAACAGTTTCTATGATATCCTTACTTCATGTTCGGCGATACCATATCCGACAGGATATGTTGCCAAAAAGGAAATCAAAAAAGTTCCATTTCTGAATCTTTGGATGTATTACATCAATTGTATATTTATAGACAGAAAAAATATACGTGAAGGTTTGAAAACCATATTAAAAGGAATAGACATTATCAAATCCGGTGTATCACTTTTCATATTCCCGGAAGGAACCCGTTCCACAACCGGAGAGATGGCTCCGTTTAAATCCGGCAGCATGAAACTGGCACAAAAGAGCGGATGCCCGATTATTCCGGTTGCATTCAAAAACACATCTGCATTGTTTGAAAAGCAGTTTCCGAGAATTAAGAGTGCAAATGTATCTGTAGAATTTGGTGAACCGATTCTTTTGAGTGAAATGTCCAAAGAAGAACAGAAAAACATTGCAAATATATGTCAGGAAAAAATACAGGAAATGCTTGATAAATAAGTATTTACACAAAAACAGAGAGCTAATCATATCAAAATGATCAGCCCTCTGTTTTTTTACTATTTGGATTTGGGTGTCAAAAGGGTGCTATTTGATTACAAAATAAATTGAATCTTCTGCTGTACTTCCTGATGAATCTTTAGCTGTTACCGTGAACTTATATGCTCCCGCTGCTTTAGGTCTGTACTTAAATGTTGTCTTTGATGAATAGTTCTGTATTATAGTTTTACTTCCGTTATATTTAGCAGTAATTCTATACCGAACTTTACCATCTCCGCCAAGAC
>JBNMLR010000454.1:0-2547 GCA_050874945.1 Butyribacter sp.
GGATTAGTATAGTGAAAAAAGGCTTGTTGAGGGAATTGCACCCGGCGGTAAGTATGTTTTATTTTATCATGCTGCTTATAATGACAATGTTTACGCTAAATCCCGTGATAATAACAGTGTCGTTTGTGATGGCACTGCTTGGAGTATTAAGACATAAAGGAACGGGAGCATTAAAAATGACAGCAATGTTGTTTGTTCCGATACTATTATTTTCCGTGATAATACTTCCGCTTTTTAACCACAACGGAGTAACACCTTTATTTTATGTAAACGATATGGCAGTAACATTGGAAAACATCATATATGGATTGTTTATGACAATAATGCTAATGGCTGTGTCAATGTGGTTTGTAACAGCAGGATGTATGACAGACTCAGAAAAAATATTATATATAACAGGAAAAATATCACCAAAAATATCCCTTGTAATCTCAATGGTACTTAGGTTTATACCGATGATGATAAAAAGGTGGCGGGAGATACATGAAGCACAGGTAGGAATGTTGTGCACACAAAATGCAGGGGTGATACCAAAAGCAAAACAATTCACAAAAGAACTGTCAATCCTCATATCATGGAGTCTTGAAAACTCCATAGACACATCGGTATCAATGGAGTCAAGAGGATATGGAACAGGCAGAAGAAGCAGCTATCACAGATTTAGGATAAAAAAGAGAGATATAATATTCATGGCTGCATTAACGGCAGTATCAGTATTTATTATATATGCACTATGTACAGGAAGATTTGAAACCTACTACTTTCCTGAAATTGATATAAAAAAAGCAGATGCGGTAGCAGTATCAGCGGTCATATGCCAGTGGTTATATATGTGTGTAGCACTTATATGATTAAATTTCAAAGAAAAAAATATATTAAATGTAAAAGTGTAAATGGAAAACTACTACAACATATATGAAATATATTAAATGTAAAAGTGTAAATGCGAAACTGCTGTAACATATATGAAATGTGTTAAATGTAAAAGTGTAAATGCGAAACTGTCTATACATTAGATAGATTGTAGATGGCATAACAGAGAATATAAGTAGGCATTTTGTCGCCGTCAGTGCTTAAGGGTGGTGTTTGCACCCTTTATGCACTGTTACGAGCGACATATAGCGAGAGCGTGCCGTCGTTATTCTCTGTTATACCGTCACAATCAGCGAAATCTGAAATCAGTTTCGCACTACATTTAAAACACAACATAAAAATAGTTTCGCATCCCACCAAAACTAAGAAAGGAGGTCACAATGCTTAAATTTGATAATGTCTCATTCAGATACCCAAATCAGTCCCAAAATGCAATAACAGACATATCCTTTGAGATAAAAAAAGGCGAGTTTGTTTTGCTCTGCGGTGATTCAGGCTGTGGCAAGACAACACT
This sequence comes from Butyribacter sp., assembly GCA_050874945.1. Lineage (GTDB taxonomy): Bacteria > Bacillota > Clostridia > Lachnospirales > Lachnospiraceae > Butyribacter. The sequence continues at coordinate 1,388 of JBNMLR010000454.1, forward strand.
GTTAAGGCACACAAAGAAAAATCAGATACCGACAGGACAGGGCACTGGAAAAATGTATTTTGATGGAAAAGACATAGAACTTATGGATGACCGGGAGAGTGCCGCACTGATAGGCTATGTAGGGCAAAGTCCTGACGGACAGATAGTGACGGACAAGGTATGGCATGAGCTTGCATTTGGACTTGAAAGTCTTTCATTTGACAGAGAGATGATGCACAGACGGATTGCTGAAATGTCAGAGTATCTTGGGATAAGCGGCTGGTATGAAAAAAAGACGGATGAATTGTCGGGAGGTCAGAAACAGATATTAAATCTTGCGTCCGTTATGGTAATGCACCCAAAAATGCTGATACTCGACGAACCTACATCGCAGCTAGACCCCGTTGCAAGCGAGAGATTTTTGCAAAATATATTCAGATTGAACAGGGATTTCGGTGTGACGATACTCATCTGTGAGCAGAGAGTTCATGAAGTTATTCACATGGCAGACCGTGTAATGCTTATGAAAGACACAAGACTTATCGGCTTTGATGATGTGAGAACGATAGTGCATCAGATGAAAGAAAAATCCAGCAGAGTTTATGAAGCACTTCCGGGTTATATGAAACTTTGGAGCGAATATGGCGAAACAGGAAAACTTCCATTGACGATAAGAGATGCGAAATTGTGGATAGAGGACATAAAAAATGACATATTTGTTAAAATAAATGCTCAAAATAAAATATCTGCAACAGAAACAGCAGACGGTAGGGAGTATATGAATAATGCGGCGGCAGAACCTAAATCTGAACCGGTGGTGAAAAACAAATCTGAACAGAATAGTATCAGAAAGTATAAGAAGTCGGAAAACAACAGAAAGATACAGGATGGCATCAGAAAGTATAAGAAGTCGGAAAATGACAGAAAGATACAGGACAATATCAGACCGCATAAAAAGTCTGAGAACGACAGAAAAACAAAAGACATATTAATTTCAGCAGAAAATCTAAGTTTTTCATACGGAAAAAATGAGGTTTTAAAGGATTTCTCGATAGGCATAACAGGCGGAAAGATATATGCGGTTATGGGCGGAAACGGTTCGGGAAAGACAACGGCATTAAAAATACTTGCAGGTATTTACAAAAAGAAAGGCGGCAGGATAAAAAATAAAAAAGATTTAA
>JBNMLR010000455.1:0-2541 GCA_050874945.1 Butyribacter sp.
ATGTTGATTTTATAATATGTTTATCTTCTGCTTTTATAAAAAATATAGGTATTATAAAAAGTAAAAAATTAATTAAAAGTGAATATGCTAAGAAGTTTAATGTATATTTATTACATATATTTAAACATAATACATTAGACAAAAAATGTATTATTATAATTAAAAGCATTTGTATTGTTGTATTATTTGTAAATAAATGCTTTTGCGGAAATTCTGAAAGTAATTTTTGGGTTATGTCTACTGGATTTTGCAAAGAATTGCAAATTTCTTTTTCTGTTTTTCCATGCAGTTTTTCATTTTCAAACCATTCCTCATAGATACTTATAATATTTGAAATATCAATATCATTAAAATAAAAAGATAAGTGTAATCTTAAATTTTTAATGAATTTATTTTCTGAATTAAATTTAGACATAGAAAGCTCCTTTCGTTGGTAGTTTATTAATATGTTTAAAATTATTTATAATATAGATAATTTTAAATTGTTATATTTGGTTACTACTGTGTGTTAAACAGTAGTAAGCTATGTATATATAGTAATTCTTTTTTTTATAAATGTCAAGAGAATGTCAAAAGATATGATTTTTTATTTTATGCAATATACCTTGCCACTTTTGTAAATATACGCATGTCTGCTGGGTTATTTATTCATCATAATGCCCCCGGCAGGCTATTATCTTTCTAGTCTGACCTGCTACTTTTCCCAAAATTCCTTTACCCGTTCCCTCATACTGTTCCTAGTCACAACCTCATAAGGATACCATTCTTTAGGAAATAATTTCTGGTATGACATTTGTATAAATCTTTCGTCAAGTAAAAGTATCGCACCTCTGTCGGTGTCGGTTCTGATAACCCTGCCTGCTGACTGCAAAACCTTATTCATGCCGGGGTATCTGTAAGAATAATCAAATCCGGATTTATCTTCTCTGTCAAAGTAATCCTTAAAAAGCTCATTTTCAGTGCAGACCATTGGGAGCCCTGTGCCTACTATGACTGCACCGATAAGTCTGCTGTCTTTTAAATCTATGCCCTCACCGAATATCCCGCCCATGACACAGAAACCAAGTGTTGTGTTTGTGGGATTTTCTTTGAAGTTCTCCAAAAATTCCTCACGCTGCTGTTCGTTCATTGACGGTGATTGTATAAATATACGAGGTGCTGTATTGTTGGTGTAAGTGTCTGTTATATCTGATATTTCAGAAACATCAGTTTGTTGTTGATTTATAATTTTATCTGCTTTGGTTAAAATTTCAATTTCTTTAGTTTTATTATAATTATCTGTTTTTACATCGCCATTATATGATTTAGCAAATTTTTCATCGTTATATGACTTATTAAAGTTCTCCTCCACAAACGGCAGAACATCATCTATCATCTTATATGACGAGAAAAATATAAGATAGTTTCCCGTTTTTGCTGATACAAAGTCTGTGATGTAATCGGCAATCTTTTTGTACTCTGACGGACCACGCCTTGTATATTTTGTGCTTACATCACGCCCTATCATTATAAGTCTGTTTTCAGGGAGAAAAGGTGACGGGGCATAGACGGCATAATCATCTGTTCCGCCTGCGAGTTGTTCCATATAGTATTTAATAGGAAGAAATGTTGCAGAGAAAAATATTCCGCATCTTCCTTTTTTGAGATAATTATCAAGGTTGGTGGATGGGTCCATACATTGCAAATGAAGTCTGAAATTACCCTCATCTGAGTAGTCCGAGTATATAATATATTTTTCATCAAGTAGTTCATAAGTATTCAAAAAAGACCTGACGGAAAAATAAAAATCAAGCAGTCGCTCTCTTGTATCGGGAACAAGTTCGTTGTTGTCAACACCCTCAAATTCCATAAAATTTATCTGTCCGTTGACATTTTTTGAGCCATGTTTATTGTTGCGTGAGTCCTGAAGATACTCATCAAGATAATTTGCAAGCTGCATAAGTCTGATGACGAAATCTTCTATATTAAGAATATCCCATTCCGTCAGTACATCGCAGTCTCTTTTGAGTGCGAGAAGTGATTTGTTGCAGCGTTCAAGTGCATTTGTGATTTTTTTACTCATAAATCTGGTGAGTTTTTTCACGGCTAAAAATTCTTCTTTTATTAGTATTGCAGAATACATTTCTCTTGCTCTGTCAACGAGATTATGAGCCTCGTCAATAAGAAAAATGTAATCGTTTGATGATGCTTCTGTACCAAAAAAACGCTTAAGACAGGCGTTTGGGTCAAAAGCATAATTGTAGTCACCGATAACGGCATCTACCCATGTGGATATATCAAGACACATCTCGAACGGGCAGACATTGTGCTTTTCGGCATATTCAGTTACGATTTCCCTTGTGATATGTTCTTCGTGCGTTATAACATCAAAAACTGCATCATTTACTCTGTCAAAGTGTCCGAGTGCACGGGGGCATGAACCGGGGTTGCACACGGGTTTATCGAGAATACATATCTTTTCTTTTGCGGTGAGAGTGACATATTTTAGATGTAAGCCGTTTTCTGTCAGTATGTTAAAAGCATCCTGCGCCACTGTTCGGG
>JBNMLR010000456.1:0-2537 GCA_050874945.1 Butyribacter sp.
CAGGCATACAGCCACAGCATCAGCAGAGCCATTGTAGTCATCGTACCGTAAAACTTTGTATAATTGCTAAAGTTATTTACATAAAAAGAATAGATATATGAAAAGATAAGCCAGCCTGCACTTGCCACGAATGCTCCGGGAATCTGACGCATAACAGTTGTTTTACGGTTTGGGAGTATAACATACAGGAGCCAGAAAAATAAAAACAAGACTAAAAAGCCGATGACCGCTCTTACATTTATAATGGATGCAAGAGGCTTTTCGGTAAACGGAAAATGCTGTCTGATGTAGTAATACAGTTTGTTTCCAAATACGATAACGGTGAGTACGACCACGACAAGAACGGCAAAGATTACCGTGTAAAAAAATGAGTAAATGCGTATTATTATAAAATTTCTTGTCTCATCGAGGTCATAGACTGAATTAAGTCCCTGGATAAGTGATAAAAATGCCTTTGACCCAAGCCATATGGCGGTGATGATTGTTATTGAAAGAACTGCACCTGTCTGCACATTGTATATATCGTTTATTATACTTCCAAGATAATCTCTGAAATATTCCGGAACAAGTGCGGATGATGTTTTAAGGAGTGTGCTTTCAGTAAATGGAGTGTAGCGTAAAAGTGACAGTAAAAACATAAAAAATGGGAAAAAAGAAAGTATCATAAAAAAAGCTGCCTGCCCTGCAAATGCAGATAAAGCAGCTTTTTTTAAGTAATTCATAAGTTTGTTGATATTTGCATATAAATAACCAAGTTTTGAAAATAAAGTCCTGTTATCTGAAATATCATTCATTTTTGGGATTTTCATAAAAGCCGTTCCTTTAAAATTTGATAGTGTTATATGTTTTATTCAACAGGTGTTATAAGACTGTAATCTCCTGACAGGAGAGTCTGTATAAGGTCATTTTCATTATTTATATCGTACTCGGTGATTATACCTCCGAGAGCAAGGTCCTCTTTTTCGTGAAAATCACTTCCTGAAGTCATGATCAGGTCATGTTCATATGCCCAGGCATATGTTTTATCGTTTTTGCTGTCATGACGCGGGTTGCCGTTAAAAACCTCAGCACCGTCAAGAAGTGCAGGATTTACAGGCTCACAGTAGGATCTGTTTGGATGAGCCTGAATGATAAGTATATTTTCATTGTGGCACAGCTCGGATAATTCTTCGAGAGAAAGGTTGTATAAAAAAGGATGTGTACGGAAAAATTCTTCGCTTACACCATATAAAAGATAGTCATTAGGACTTTCGGTGAGTGTCACCTCACAGCCGAGCAATACATTTATATCGTATTGTTTGGCACAGCTAAGAGCCGCTTTGTATCCCTTTAAAAAATGTGAAGTGACTTCGTCTGGGGTTTTTGCATCATTTTTTTCAAATACCCATCTGGCGTAGTGGTCGGTTATAACAACGGTACCGTATCCGGCATCCTTATACATTTTTATTACATCCTGAGCACAAATATGTGCACAGGGACTTGTTTCGCCTGTATGTGTATGCATCTCAACTTTCATATCCGTATCAGCCTCCAATAAGCAATAATTAATAATAATTCATAGTATAGCATTATGCGGCGGGCAAAACAACTATTATCTATTTGAAAAAAAAGCATAAAATAATAAAAAAACAATATTTTTAGTCAATTTTATGCTAAAATATATAAAAAGATTTTTTTAGGAGGAATAAAAAATGCATAGTTTTCAGGAAGTTTCAGTTGATTACATGGATATGAATCCGTTTGAAAAAATAGGAAAGGACTGGATGCTTGTCACGGCAGGTGATGAAGAAAAAGCAAATGCCATGACTGCATCATGGGGAGCAGTAGGCGAGATGTGGGGAAAAGATTCTGTCTTTGTATTTATAAGACAGAGCAGATTTACAAAAGAATTTATTGATAAAAAAGGTAAGTTTTCGCTCAGTTTTCCGGGAGAAGAATACCGCAGGGACATGAAATACCTCGGCACTGTTTCCGGAAGAGATGAGGATAAGATGAAAGCTGCAAAAGTAAAAGTTGATTATTGCGACGGAGTGCCTTACATTGATGAAGCAAATATGGTCTTTATCTGTGAGGTAATGTCAAAGACTGATATAGAACCGAAAGATTTTCTTGACGAAACTATTGATGAAACATGGTATAAAGATAAGGATTATCATACTATGTATATAGCAAAGATTACAAAAATACTTGCAAGATAAGGCAGAAATACGGCACAGAAATGGCAAAATAAGCCGCAATAAGGCTTAAATATGGCACATATGTTAAATGTCTCATTTTTGGGGTAAAAGGTTTCCTTTTTGTTGTGTATTATCTTTTTAAAGATTAAAATACAATATGAATTGTGAACAAGATGTGAATGAACAATAATCACATTGTAAAATGTCACATGAGATCATGATATGATAAGGGAGGAAATTTTATGTATTTCAGTAAATTTGCAAAAAAAGTATTGGCAGTAGCCGTTGCAGCAGCGGTTGTTGCAAGCTCAGTTGTAGCAACACCAAGCACAAAGAAAGCCGATGCAGCAAGTTATAAAG
>JBNMLR010000457.1:0-2534 GCA_050874945.1 Butyribacter sp.
CTTCAAATCTTGGAAAAGCTCTCGCAGAAAATTCTATAAAGGGCAGTTTGCAAAGTTATCTTGATAAGACGGTAAAACAGATAAATGCATCGACAGTTCAGTAAGTAAATAGGGAAAGGCTTACGGCGTTAAGACGAAAGTTTTTGCGTTGCAGGCAAAAAGGAGGAAATTTATGAAAAGTAAGATGAAATCAAGTATAAGATTTTGGGTCTATTTACCGATTATCATACTTGGAGTGATAGCGGTTATCTCAAATGTTGCATCTGAGCATAATATACGAAAAGTTAATGACAAGGCAACGGTTATCTCAGATACATATCTTGTTGGGATTACGGAGCTGTCTGATATAGAAGCGACTGCAAAGGATATTCATGCGGCGGGACTTTCACACATTGTTGCAACGGACTCAGATTCAATGATAGGTTATGTCAATACGATAAACAAGAAAAAGGCAACCCTTGATAAAAAGATAAATGAATTAAAGGCATATTCAGGCGGTCAGGAGAGTGTTTATAACAACATAGCAAAAAATTATTCATTGTTTAAAGACCAGATTGCCACAATGATAGCATTAAGTGCCAATACAGACAACGAGGCGGCATTTGCCATTGCAAACGGTAAATTAAAAAAGTCTTCTGAGGCAATGTACTCAGGGATAAACAGGATGATAAGCAATGCCGAAAAATCGTCACAGGATGCTAAAACAGCATTGCAAAAAGGTTATATATCGGCATTTGTGACAAGTATAATCTGTATCATAATATGTGTTGTTGCATTTTTATTTGCAGGTGTTGTGGTTCAGAGAAAGATAATCTCACCTGTTGTCAAGAGTAAAAAAGAAATTGATGATATTATCAGCGATATAGACGAGAGAAAAGGTGACCTTACAAAGAGGATTACAGTGCAGTCTGACGATGAGATTTCTGCTCTCGGAATGGGTATAAATACCTTTATTGAGAGATTGCAGGGAATACTTGGAATGGTTTCAGACAGTTCAAATAATATGGATAAGATAGCTGGAGAAGTTTCGGAGAGAGTGCACCGTTCCAACAACAGCGTATCAGACCTTTCATCACTTACGGAGCAACTTGCGGCAACCATGACGCAGATAGGAACTGATGCAGGAAAGATTAATGACAATGCGGCATCAGTCAATCAGGATGTAATTGTTATTGCCGACAGGTCCTCTGAGATAAACAACTATTCAGTTGAGATGAAAGAGCACGCTGAAAACATGGAGAAAATGGCACAGACAAATATGGATGTGACAAAAGAAAAAGTGGAACTTATATTGTCGGAGCTTAATAAAGCAATAGAGGACAGTAAAAGTATTGACAAGATAAATGACCTGACAGGTGATATTTTAAATATTGCACAGCAGACAAATCTTCTTGCACTTAATGCATCAATAGAAGCTGCAAGAGCAGGAGAGGTCGGAAGAGGATTTGCGGTTGTTGCCCACGAGATAGGTGATCTTGCTGATGCCAGCAGAAATACGGCAAGTCATATTCAGGAGATAAATACGGTGATAGTGGCAGCAGTACACAGCCTTGCGGCACATTCACAGGATCTTATAGAGTACCTGAACGAGTCTATCATGGAAGACTTTTCAACATTTGTCAAAGCAGGTACGGAATATCGTGATAATGCTACATACATCGAAGAAGCTATGGGCGAATTTAACAAGAAAACGGAACAGCTTAAGATAACAGTGGAACAGATAGCGGCAGCTATTGACTCGATAAGCAATGCTATTGACGAGGGTGCACAGGGTGTAAACGGAACAGCCGACAGTGTTCAGGATCTTGCGGCTGATATAGAGATTATCTCAAATGAGATGAATGAAAATCAGGAGATAGCTGAGGGTCTGAAAAAAGAAACTGAGATTTTTGTAAAACTTTAGGAGGAATATACAAGTGAAAGATAAAACAGTTGAGGAACTTAAAAAACGAATCGAAGCGTCTGTATCGCCTTTTCATACAATATTGTATGTTATGAAAGAACTTGACGAAGCAGGATTTGAGAGACTTTTTCTTGGAAAGAAATGGGAATTAAAAAAAGGTGGAAAGTATTATGTGAATGTTTATGATTCTACTATTGCCGCTTTTTGTGTAGGAGAAAACTGGCAGGGTGAAAATTTTAGATTTGCGGCAGCACATTCAGATTTTCCGTGTCTTAAAGTAAAACCTAACTGTCAGATGGAGTCAAACGGTTACATAAAGATGAATGTCGAGGTTTACGGAGGAGCGATTTTAAATACATGGCTTGACAGACCGTTATCAGCGGCAGGCAGAGTTATAATAAAGACCGATGACATTATGAAACCGGAAGTCAGATTTGTGGATTTCAAGCAACCGCTGTTTATAATTCCAAATCTTGCAATTCATATGAACCGTGAGATAAACAAGGGAGTTGAGTTAAACAGGCAGAAAGATATGATTCCTGTTATGGCTTTGTCTGAAATGGCAGATAAAAAAGAAACAAAAAATATCTGGGAGACATATCTTGCGGACAAGACAGGAGTTGAAGCTGAA
>JBNMLR010000458.1:0-2524 GCA_050874945.1 Butyribacter sp.
ATAAAAAAAGAGACCATCTGTTTGTAAATTAATATTGTAATACAATCAAAAAATCCTTATTATAACAAGTTACTTAGGGGGAATAGCAAATGAAGAAAAAGATGAATATAATTTTTACATTACCGGGAATCGAGATATGTATAATGCTTTTGATAAGTTTATTTATGCCTTTGGTAAGTTACAATTCGGGCAGTTACAAACTTTACAATGGAATAACAATATTATCTTATTCGTCTGTAGACCTTTCAAAAGAATATGTTAATGCACTTAATTCTTTGAGAAATTCTGTGATAGTTACATTGCTTTTGCTGTTTGTTATGGCAATAACTTTTCTGGTGATAGGACTTGCTAATAAGCAGTTTATGGCAGGGGCAGTTATATCAATAATAACATCAGTTTGTATATTGATAATGGAAATGTTTGCTTACATATCAATAACAGGAGTCAGAGATAAAGGCATTTCGGTAAAATTTGGATTTTTGTTTATATTGTTGAGCACAATAGGCATATTAGTATATGACATTGTAATGGGTTGCATAAAAAGTGAAAATGAAATAGAAAAAAATGTGTATGAAAACAATCCGGTTTCAAGTGATTTTAATGGAAATGATTATGGGGAAAACATCCGGCAGCAATATGGTTATTATGACAATGATATTCAGCAGGGAGCTTTTGAAAATAAGCCAGATGCGATACCGGTACCACCGACTGTTTACGGAACAACGCTTAAAGGGATGATATTAGGTACGGAGGGAACATTTAAAGGTGCATCATTGCAATTTAGTCCTGGAGAAAGCATAGTGGTCGGGCGTGACCCGGGGCAGTGTAACCTAGTGCTTAGCAGCCCGAAAGTAAGCAGAAAACATTGCACGATTTTTATGGACGTTTCGGGAATGTTTATAAGCATTGTATGTTACTCAAAAAATGGCATACGCTTTGAGGACGGAAAAATCATACGGGACGGAGAGACAATAAAACTGACTCAGAAAGAAAAGCTGATAATAGCAGATGGTTCGGAAATTCTGGAAATATTATAGGGAAGAACTAAAGAAAGCGAGGCAGAAATGAAGAAATGTTATAATTGCGGAAATATACTTGGCGATGCAGATATGTTTTGTGAAAAATGCGGTGCTAATGTGGGTAATGCAAATGGAAACAGTAATATAAACTTTCAAGGTAACAATATAAATGGAAATAGCAATATAGATTACAACAATGTAAAAGGAGCACATGATTATGAGACAGTAAAAGCTTCAAAAGGTATATACATATGCAATGCTCTGTTAGGAGTTGTTATGGCAGCTATGCTTGCTATTGCGGTTTTTGCAAATATGAAAGGAAGTTCATCGAAAGATTACCTGAACGACGATTATAATCAGTTGAAAGAAAATATAGAAAAAGCCGGAATAAGTTTTTTAGGCGACAATAAAGAAAAATTTGATGAACTCACGGCGATGATAAAAAATATTGACTCATCAGATGAGGAAGAAATAAAAGACAGCATAAAAAGTTTAAACAATGTGGTTACGGAGTTAAAACAGTATAATAGTAAAGTTAAAGAATATTCAGACAAAATAAAAGAATACAATAAAAAAATAAAAGAAAATAAGCTGACAAAACAATGCCGCAGTTATAAGTCCGCAAGCGAAAAAGCTGTAAAAAAACTAAAAAATACAATAAAAGCAAATGACATGGGCAGCTTAGAAAAAGACTTTAAGAAAGTAGTAAGTCAGTGTAACAAATATGGTGATGCACAGGAAAATTATGTCGTTTGGAAAAAGTATAAAGACAATATAGGGCAGATAGACGAGACAGCAAGTGGAAAAGATATATCCGGAAATGAAAATATTAATACGAACAGAAATAGTGCATTATCGGCATTGCAGGAGTTTGAAAATGCAATAAAATCAGGCGTGGCTCAAAAATTGAGTACATATAAAAATGAGTTGATAACTTCCGTAAAAAAATATAAAAATGTTGTAAATAATACAGAAGCAAAGAAAAAAGTTATCTACCAATACAAATATCTGCCAAGTATCAGAGATAATTATGACAGTTATGGAAATGAATTTGTAGCATATGACAGCCGTAATTATGTTATGGATGTTGATGCAATAGAGACGTGGCTTAAAGGAAAAAGTGCAACTGACAGAGAGATAGCCTGCTGGTTTACGCTTGCGATAAATGAAATATCTGCAAGATATGGAGCACAATTTTCAACAAATTCACTTGTAGTATATTTTGGAAGCAAGTCATGGTATCAAAATTTAGGGGATGATCCCAATAAGATACGAAGTGTATTCACATCTGCTGAGAAAAGTAATTTTGACAATTTCGGAAGAAAGAGAAATCAATATTGCAAAAAACTTGGAATATCATCAAGTGCAAAAGAATACAGCTACGAAGATTTTAATTATATAGCAAACAATTTTGCTTATTAGGTTGGTTGATTGCGAAACTTAAGAAAAGCAGAAAAGATTAAACGGAGAGGAGAAAAACATGAAAATGAAATCACATAAGGTAC
>JBNMLR010000459.1:0-2520 GCA_050874945.1 Butyribacter sp.
TCCTGAATTCATTCAGCCAGAATCACGCAAAAATGAGATGATGAATAACTTCCTTCTTCCGGGACTTCAGGATTTGTGCGTATCACGTACTTCTTTCAAATGGGGTATTCCGGTAGATTTTGATCCGGGTCATGTCGTATATGTATGGGTAGATGCCCTCAGCAACTATATCACGGGACTTGGATATGATGTTGATGGAAACAATGATACAAGCGAAACAGGAACAGACCTTTTTGAAAAATTCTGGCCTGCTGACCTTCATCTTATAGGTAAGGATATTCTTAGATTTCACACAATCTACTGGCCTATCATGCTTATGGCACTTGGACTTCCACTTCCAAAGCAGGTATTCGGTCATCCTTGGCTGCTTCAGGGCGAGGGCAAGATGAGTAAGTCAAAAGGAAATGTAATCTACGCTGATGACCTTGTAGATATGTTCGGAGTTGACGCAGTTCGTTACTTTGTACTTCACGAGATGCCATTTGAAAATGATGGTGTGATTACATGGGAGCTTATGGTTGAGCGTATGAACTCAGACCTTGCAAATACACTTGGAAACCTTGTCAATAGAACGATTTCAATGACAAACAAATATCTTGGCGGAGTTGCAGAAGATAAGGGCGTTACGGAAAGCGTTGACGATGACCTTAAGTCATTTGTACTTTCCGTGCCAAAGAAAGTTGAAGAAAAAATGGATAAACTTCGTGTTGCAGATGCAATTACGGAAGTGTTTACGATATTTAAGAGATGTAACAAGTATATTGATGAGACAGAGCCTTGGGTACTCGGAAAAGATGAGGCAAAGAAAGACAGACTTTCAACAGTTCTTTACAACCTTATCGAGAGCATCACAATCGGTGCAAGCCTTTTGAAATCATTTATGCCTGACACAACAGACAAGATTTTAAAACAGCTCAATACAACAGAGCGTGCGCTTGAAGATATGGACAAATTTGGTCTTTATGAATCGGGAACAAAGGTGACAGATGCACCTGAAATTCTCTTTATGAGACTGGATGTAAAAGAAGTGCTTGCAAAAGCTGAGGAAATTCAGGCGGCACAGAAAGCGGCAGCCGGAGCAGCAGAGGAAACAGGCTCAGACGAGGAAGTAATAGATATAGAAGCAAAACCTGAAATCACATTTGACGATTTTGAGAAAATGCAGTTCCAGGTAGGTGAGATAATTGCGTGTGAGGAAGTAAAGAAATCAAAGAAACTTCTCTGCTCACAGGTAAAAATCGGAAGTGAAGTAAAGCAGATAGTATCAGGAATAAAGAAGCATTACTCAGCAGAAGAAATGGTAGGCAAGAAAGTAATGGTGCTTGTAAACCTTAAACCTGCAAAACTCGCCGATGTATTATCAGAGGGAATGTTACTCTGTGCAGAAGATGCAGACGGAAATCTCTCACTTATGACACCGGAAAAGAAGATGCCGGCAGGAGCAGAAATCTGCTAATTCATTTATAAAAAACTTGAAAAGTATATATTAATATGGTAAAAAATAAAAGGGCAAAATATCAATTTTGCCCTTTTTAAGAAAGATTGAGAAATGAGAAATGAGGAATAAAAATGCAAAATCAATTTTCGCGTTCAGAATTATTAATAGGAAAAGAAGGTATTGAAAAACTTCACAAATCGAGAGTTGCAATCTTTGGTATAGGCGGAGTCGGCGGTTATACGGTTGACGCACTTGTCCGCAGTGGAGTGGAGCAGATAGATTTGATAGATGATGATAAGGTCTGCCTTACAAATCTTAACCGCCAGCTTATCGCTACGAGAAAAACGGTGGGAAAAGATAAAGTAGATATTATGCGTGAGCGTATTTTGGAGATAAATCCAAAAGTAACGGTAAATGTTTACAAGACATTTTTTCTGCCTGAAAATGCAGACACATTTCCATTTGAAGAATATGATTATGTGGTTGATGCGGTAGATACCGTGACAGCGAAAATATCGCTTGTCATGAAGTGTCAGGAGATGAATATACCGATAATAAGCTGCATGGGAGCAGGAAATAAGATGGATGCAAGTGCATTTAAAGTGGCAGACATATACAAAACAAAAGTGTGTCCGCTTGCAAAAGTAATGCGCCGTGAACTTAAAAAACGAGGTGTGAAAAAACTTAAGGTGGTTTATTCGGAGGAAAAACCGATGACACCTATCGAGGATGAAAATGACAACTGCAAAAATCATTGCATATGCCCTCCGGGGGTACAGCGTACCTGTTTGCAGAGAAGGTCAGTGCCGGGAAGCATGGCATTTGTGCCGGCGGTGGCAGGACTTATTATTGCAGGAGAGGTTGTAAAGGATCTTATTGCGGAATGATGACATATGATACAGTAAGCTAAATGTGAGCGGTAATAATCAAGTCAATAATGTTATGTGTAAGTAATATTTTTGATGTGGGTTGCTGCATCTGTGTTTATGAGCAAGCAGTGAATGCGGATTGCCAATATCCGTTTGACTGTAGTTAGTTGTATTTTTATATGCACTTTTGCAGCTCTTTTACTTTAAATAAAA